>CANMHZ010000168.1 GCA_947497635.1 Helicobacteraceae bacterium
CACTAGCACGACTTGATACAACCAAACTCAAAGCCGTAGTTACCAGTTCCAATGCTAATTGGATGAAAAATAAAGCCAATGAGCAAAACGCCAAAGCGGTGCTAACCAATGCCCTGATCGAAAATGAACGTGCCCTTACAATGTACAAATCGACAGAAGGAAATTACCCTTCACGTAAGGAGCTTCAATCGCTATCTTCAAATGTAGAACAAGCAAAAGCCAATCTTTCTGCCGCAAAAGCACAAATAGACCAATCTCTTGCACAACTCAAAACAGATGAAGAGAATCTCAAAAAAGCAGTCGTTCTCTCCCCCATCAATGGAATTGTCTTAGAGCGTAAAGTCGAACCGGGGCAAACCGTTGTCGCCGCAATGCAAACCCCCATATTGTTCACCCTTGCAGAAGATTTAACAAAAATGAAAGCAATTGTCAGTGTGGATGAAGCAGACATTGGAAGTGTCAAAGAGAATCAAAAAGTCCTCTTCACCGTCGATGCCTATCCCAATCGTGAGTTTGAGGGAAAAATCACCCAATTGCGTCTCAATTCTACCGTTGTTAGCGGTGTTGTCACCTATGAAGCAGTGGTTGCGGTTGCCAACACAAATTTGCTATTGCGCCCAGGTATGACCGCCAATGCCTCGATCATCACAGGCACTCTCAAAAATGTTACCGTCGTTCCCAATGCCGCACTACGATTTACTCCGCCTCTGCCTAAAAATGCAGATGCCAAAGATAAGAAAAAACACGCGACCCAAGAAGAGGAGAAAGGGGATTATGTCTGGGTACTCAAAAATAACATCCCCACGAAAATAAAAGTTCATGCAGGACAAAGCGACGGAATCTCTACCGTTATCCTAAACTCTCCCCTCTCGTTGAGAGATCAACTCATTACAGGCGTAGAAGAGTAAATGAAAAACTCATCCACCCCCGTTATCGAACTGCGAAATACAAAAAAATATTACGGCGAAGGCGACGCAACTGCCTACGCCCTCCAAGGGGTTGATTTAACCATACACCAAGGGGAGTTCGTCGCCATCATGGGTCCAAGTGGATCGGGGAAATCAACGGCTATGAATATTATCGGGTGTCTTGATGTTCCCAGTGAAGGGCAATACCTCTTTGAAGGGGTAGATGTGGGAGCTCTGTCACGCGATCAACGCGCCCTCCTTCGTCGTAATTACATCGGATTTATCTTTCAAGGGTTCAATCTTCTGGGAAAAACGACGGCGATTGAAAACGTTGAACTTCCGCTTCTGTATCGCGGTGTAAATGCGCAAGAGCGTCGTGCATTGGCAATGAAGGCATTACGAAGCGTCGGTCTTGAAAAAGTTGCCCACCATACTCCTAGCGAACTCTCAGGGGGACAGCAACAACGTGTCGCTATCGCTCGTGCCATTGTTACCAATCCTCTCGTTCTCCTTGCCGATGAGCCCACGGGAAATCTCGACACCGCCAAAAGTATCGAAGTCATGGAGCTACTCCAATCGTTTAATCGTGATTTTGGAATTACCGTCATTATGGTCACCCACGAAAATGATATGGCAGCATACGCCTCACGGATCATCCACTTCCGAGATGGGCATATAGATGAGGGAGAAAAGCTATGATTTGGAATGCTTTTATCCTAGCCTTGCGTGAAATCCGCCGAAGTGCACTGCGTTCTTTTCTCACAACACTCGGGATCGTTATCGGGGTTGCTTCCGTGATCGCTATGGTGATGCTAGGCGATGCTACTACCGCCTACGTCACCAACAGTATCACCAAGCTTGGCAGTAATATGCTCATCGTCCGTCCAGGGCAAGATCGGCACGGACCTCAAGGGGATGCCACCGCCAAACTCTTCACCCACGATGACATTATCGCCATTAAACGTGAAATCAGTGGGTTAAAAGGGGTTGCCCCCACAGCTTCCAAAGGAATTCAAGCCGTTTATGGCAACAAAAACTACTCCACCTCCATAGATGGAAGTGATAACGATTATTTCACCGTCAAAGATTGGGTTTTTGAACAAGGGCGTACCTTTACTCCTGCCGAACTTCAAGGGGGAAAAGCGGTGTGTGTCATCGGTGAAACCGTTCGGCGTGAACTCTTCGGAACGCAAAACCCTATCAATGCTTCGATTCGAGTCGGAAATTTCTCTCTCCAAGTAATCGGTCTGCTCCACAGCAAAGGGGCATCCATGTTCGGTATGGATCAAGATGATCTTATCGTCGCCCCCATCCGAATGTTTCAACGCCGTATCAGTGGAAACCAAGACATTTCGGTGATTCTCCTCTCCGCTAAAAATAGTTCCTCTATCGAAAACATCAAAACAAGTGTCACCGCTTTGATGCGTGAACGTCGCCATATTCACAAAGGGGATGAAGATGATTTTAATGTTCGTGATCTACGTGAAGTGATCCAAACGCTCTCTCAAACGACCAAAATGCTCACCTTGCTTTTGGGTGCGGTTGCTGCTATTAGTCTTCTAGTGGGGGGAATCGGAATTATGAACATTATGCTCGTATCCGTCACTGAACGTACCCGTGAGATAGGGATACGCCTCGCCATTGGAGCATTGGAGCGTGAAGTTCTCTTACAGTTTCTCGTTGAAGCGGTCGTCCTCTCCTCGTTAGGGGGGATAATCGGTATGGCATTGGGGATTGGTGTTGGAGTGGGGATCAATCTCTTTTTTGAATTACCATTTGTCTTTAACACCTCAATTGTTATCATCGCCTTTTTGTTCTCAACTCTCGTTGGGATACTCTTTGGATATTTCCCAGCTCGTAAAGCAGCTCGTCTTAATCCAATCGACGCTTTACGACATGAGTGATTTTGCCGATATAGTTTTTAAGTAAAAAAAGGAGTCTCTAATGCAAATCAGCGCTACTAATCCATCTCTCAATCCCTACCTTCAAAATACGCTAGAAACAAGTCAAATTGATGCCAAAGATTTTAAAGAAAAAGTAAAAAATGGTGAAGTTTCAGGTAAAACTCTTTCAGCCTCTTATCTCGTCCAGTATTCTCTGAGCGCACAGCAAGCTTCTTCTAGTAATTTGCAAGCGCAAACGGCTCCCTTCGATATGAAAAAAGTGGGTGATATTTTAGATTCTATCGATTTTAAAGCAATCGGATATACGGGAAAACCGATCAAAGAGATGACCCCAGATGAAGCCAAAGCAGTAGTAAGTAAAGATGGTTTTTTTGGCGTTGACCAAACCTCTGCTCGTCTATCCGACTTTGTACTCAGCGGTGCGGGTGATAATATTGATACACTCAAAGCAGGACGTGAGGGGATAGTCAAAGGGTTTAATGATGCCGAAAAAATGTGGGGCGGAAAACTTCCCGACATCTCTTACCAAACTCTGGATAAAGCCCTTGCCAAAATTGATGAGAAGATCACCTCTTTGGGGGGAAGTATTCTCGATACCAGTGTTTAATCACAGTTAATATTTTTCAAATCGACTGTATGAGATAATCAGCGTATGAAAATATTAATGATTGATAATGATGGCTTACAATTACAGACGCGGCGGATGTTGCTTGAAGCAGAAATTGAGGGAAGTATTATTGATACCATTGCTACATTGGATAATCTCCATATCGTTTTTAAAAAAGGTATATACGATAGAGTCATTATCGATCATTTGATTGAAAATGGCGATGAGTGTATCAAATATATTTTGGAAAT
>CANMHZ010000169.1 GCA_947497635.1 Helicobacteraceae bacterium
GTATTCACAAGCAGATAAAGATGGTGCTCTTGGTTTTGCAAACGTCTCTACAGGGGATAAAACTAAAATCTATACAGGTGACGGTTCAATCTATATGGATGGTGTAGTAACGGCACCGGGTGCAAAAGCGTATAAAGTGGGTGCATCTACAAAAGTAATGGATGTAGCTCTTGCTACAAGCTATTGTAATGTTAGTGATGCATGGGGCGTTAATAATAATAATATTTCAGCGTGGGATGTTTCTGCAAGTACTAAAGTCGGAGCACTTGGTCTTACAGCTATTTACACTCAAGTTAGTAATGATGAAGCAACTACAGCAGTAGCTACACAAAAGTTTTATGCAGGACGTGATATTGACTCTCTTCGCCTTATTGCTTCTTTGAAATTCTAAGAACTTTTCTTTTTTCTTCTGAGCCTTCGGGCTCATTCTCATTCTTCTTAACTAAAACTTTCGCGCTAGAATTCGTCACTCTAGCGCACATTCTTTTTCAAATTCGATTTGCCTGCCGTTTTGGGGTGACACTTTTTTCGTGCTTCTTCTTATCAGCAGACGATTGTCGCAAGAAAAATGGGATTGTCTTCTCAGGCCTTTTTGACAAATCTTCCATGAGAGCATTTTGTACTGTTTCGACTGCATGAGTTAAAATGAGAAACTCATAAACGAGGGTGATTTGACGATCCAGTGAGATTTTCCACGTAGAGAGGGTTCGGGTATAGATCCATTCGCTAAAAGCGTAGAAGCCATCGAATACTTTTCCCTCACTCCATAGTAACTTCACCGTAGTATCAAAACTTCCGCTGTTATAAAAAATATCCCAAAATCGTGCAAATCGTTTCATCTTTTGGATTTGAATAAAAGTGAGATTGTTGTTTTGAAGAATATCATATGGGGGTGTATCGCTGTAAATCATCCCATGCTCTTTGTCATGGCGTGAGAGTGTTGTCCCTGAGAGGTTTTTCAAGATACCGATTTGGATTTCACTATGAGTCAGGGAAACAAGTTTGTCGAGATTGCGTCCGAATCCTTCTATGCTTTCTCCCGGTAATCCGACGATGAGATCGAGGTGCATATGCGCTTGAGTCTCATTTTCTAAGAATTTTAGATTTTCAAAAATCTTTTCCAGACGCAATGGACGATTAATCCCTTTTGCGATTATTGGGTCTAATGTTTGTATACCGATTTCAAGTTGTAATGCCCCTTGGGGGAAGAGGGAAATCTTGGATTTGAGTACATCTGGGAAATGGTCGGGGATAACTTCAAAATGGGCAAAATAGGGAGGTTCTTTTGAGAGGAAGAAATCTAAAATACGGTTTGCAAACGTCATATTGAGATTAAAAGTACGATCAATAAATTTGAAACTTCGCGCCCCACGTGCCCAAAGAATTTCAAATTCCTCAAGCAATTCATCAAGGGGAAAGTTTCGTACTTTTTCATCCATAGAAGAGAGACAAAATTCGCACTCAAAAGGGCAACCACGAGAGGCTTCGACATAGATCATCCGATTGGCTACATCTTCATCACTGTATGCGCGGTAGGGGGTCTTAATAGCTTTTAAATCAAGCATTGGGGCTTTGATAAAACGGGGAAAAGCTTTCTCGTTCCCAAGCTCCAGCTTGGGAATGCAGACTGCTAATACCTCCTTACACAGTTCATAAAACGCCACTTCCCCTTCACCGCTAATAATAGTATCCGCCTTTGAAAAATCAACGCGATGAGGCAAATAACTAGCTTCTGGCCCTCCAAGGACAATAACCGTATCGGGAGATACTTTTTTGAGTATTTCGATGAGATCGGATACTTCGCGAGCGTTCCAAATATAGACGCTGATTCCGATGATTTTAGGGGAATGTTTGAGAATATCTTCGGCGATAGTTTGGATTTGCTCATTGATAGTAAACTCAACGATTATCGCTTCATTTTGGAATTCATGCAAGTTGGCATAAAGATAGCGCAACCCCAATGCGCTATGGGCATAGCGAGCGTTAAGAGTTGTTAATAAAATAGTGCTTGAAGAGATTAGTTCCATGATCCACCGATATGTTTTTGTGCTAATATAGCATAAATTGGATCGTTATTGGTATAGCTATATTCGATTCTTTCTTTTTAGATTCTTAGATATACAATACTCCTATTAATCCTTATGTAGGCAGGTTGAGATGGACATTAGAGGAATTGTTACCGCTATAGCACTCTTGGTCACTGTTTCCCATGCTTCTGAAATTGCGATAAAAGCTTCGTCTGTACAGTTTGACTATAGAGAATATACCGATAATAATGAGCTTCTTGATACTGAAAAATCAAATATTGCTGAGTTTAACGGAGTCGATATCGCCCTGCGCATGGGTGGGCGTACCCCTAGAGGTGTCAAATTTATACATGATTTAGACTACTCTTATCATGTGGGAAATACCGATTATGTCGGTTCCCTTTTGTATGATACGGCAGGTCAATACGGTGATCTTAAATCCACTACGTATAATCGTCTCTCTGAATTGACTTACTTAGTGGGGCTTTCATTGCCAATTACCAGAAAATTCTCTTTCGGGGGACAAACAGGCTTCGGTAATCGTCAAGGGAAGAGGGGGTTGGGTGTAGATATGTTAGAAACCTACACATGGTCTCATTGGATTGCGGGGGCACGTGCTGAGTGGCTTCTTAATAATGGAGAATTTTCCCTCTATGCCAATTATCAAGAGGCATTTTTACCCAAAATGAGTGCAAGTAATTTGGGATTGGTGTTCGATTTGGGAAAAACGAGTGGTTATAAATTGGGGGCGCGTTGGAGTACACGACTAAGTCGAAGGATCTCATTTGAGTTGGAATATGTGTATGATTATTGGGAAATTGGTAGGTCAACAACCAAGCAAGCGTATGATAAAAAATACTATTATGAACCATCCAGTGAAACGAAAAATAACACCGTTAAAACAGGATTTGTCTATATATTTTAGGAGAGTAGCGTGTTAGATATTTTTAAACAGCAAAAAAGTTTTTTGACGAGAGCGAAAGAGAAAAGTTCATTTCGGTATGTGATCGATTTTGATCAAAACGGTGCGTTTATCGACGTATGCGATAAGAATAATAAGCCTTTGAGTGGTCTTGATTATCGGGTCTATAATGGTCTTGATCGGGAGATATTGCAGCTTTTTGATGAGTATGTTAAAAGTGATTTTTTTGCTATCAGCTGGGAAGAGGAAGAGGATAAAATTTATCTTACCAAGCATTCCAAGCTTTTGGAACTACTACGTTTTAGTGATAATCTCTATTGCAAAAATGAAAAAATTGGTTTTGTTATGGGGATTACGGAAGTTGATCTAATCATCATTCCAAAAGATAAGCTCGTTATTTTTCCTTCTGTTGAGGGTGAGAGTGAGTTTGTATTTCTCACCCCAAGTTTTGTTTTGGTAGGCAATACGATCAAGCAAATCCACACCGTGGGGGAAAACTTCGCCAAACTTAGCAGTTTTAATACGATTGTCGAAAAAGAGAAACTTGAAGAGTTTTTGACGATTCTAGTAACCCATTTTGAAAATATCAATCTCAAATACGATGACTATCGCGTTGAATCCAAAGAAGAAAAAAAGAGTATTCGTCCTGCGGTTA
>CANMHZ010000170.1 GCA_947497635.1 Helicobacteraceae bacterium
GTTGCGGCAGGACTTGCAGTTGCGGCTCTTGGAAGTGATACGGGGGGCTCTATCCGTCAACCTGCGGCATTTTGCGGAATTGTCGGAATGAAACCTACCTACGGACGAGTAAGCCGTTACGGATTGGGAGCGTATGCGAGTTCATTGGATCAAATCGGGCCAATGACTCAAAATGTCGAAGATGCAGCGATTTTGTATGATATTATTCAAGGCTACGATCCAAGAGATTCAACGAGCAGTGAACGTAATGATGGGAAAGTGAGTGATAAACTTGATCCGTCGATGAAGCTTAAAATTGCGGTTGTCCCTGAGTACGTAAAAGATGCGTCTCTTGATGTACGTAAAGCGTATACCAAAGCGATTGAAGCGCTCAAAAATGCGGGTCATACGATCATTGAAAAAACGTTAATGGATCCAAAATACGATATTTCTGCTTACTATATCACAGCAACTGCGGAAGCGACGACGAACCTTGCCCGTTATGACGGTATACGTTATGGCAATCGCGTAGAGGGGGAGAATCTCAAAGAGACGTATCTAAAAACTCGCTCTGCTGGATTTGGCGCTGAAGTGCAACGCCGTATTATGCTGGGCAATTTTGTCCTCTCCTCTGGATATTATGATGCCTATTATGTGAAAGCTCAGAAAGTTCGAACGTTAATTCAAGAAGAGTATAATAAAATCTTTGAAGAGGTTGATCTACTTTTGACCCCCGTAGCACCCAGTACTGCGTATGAATTCGGTGCACTTAGTGATCCTTTAGAGATGTATTTGAGTGATATTTATACGATTTCGGTCAATCTTGCTGGTCTTCCTGCACTTTCACTCCCTGTGGACATTGCTGAGAATGGTATGCCTGTCGGATTACAACTTGTTGCTCGTGCATACGATGAGCAAACTTTATTTAATGGGGCTTTGAGTCTCGAAAACCAATTACAAACAAAGGATAATTCATGAATATTCGTAAACGCGCCCTCACTTTTGAAGATGTCTTGCTGATTCCACACTACTCGGAAGTACTTCCACGTGAGGTGAGCTTAAAAACAATGCTAACTCGTAATATCCCTCTTAATATTCCAATGGCATCGGCTGCTATGGATACGGTAACCGAATATCGCGCGGCAATTGCTATGGCACATTTGGGCGGTATAGGTATTATTCATAAAAATATGGACATTGAAACCCAAGTTAAGCAAGTGAAAAAAGTGAAAAAATCGGAGAGCGGTATTATTATCGATCCGATTTATGTTCATCCTACGGCAACGCTGGAAGATGCGGAAACGTTGATGAATGAGTTTAAAATATCTGGTGTTCCCGTGGTAGATGAGCATAATAAGCTTTTAGGAATTTTAACGAACCGTGATATGCGTTTTGAAAAAGATTTGACTAAACTAGCGACAGAGGCCATGACACCGATGCCTCTTGTAACCGCAAAAGCAGGAATTACCCTTGCTGAAGCAGAGCAAATGATGCACGTGAATAAAATAGAAAAATTGCCTATTATTGATGAGAATGGATTCCTTAAAGGTCTTGTGACCATCAAAGATATTAAAAAAAGAATCGAATATCCTAATGCAAACAAAGATGATTTTGGTCGTCTTCGTGTGGGTGCAGCTATCGGTGTTGGTCAACTTGATCGCGCCAAAGCACTTGTGGATGCAGGGGTTGATGTTCTTGTTTTGGATTCAGCGCACGGGCACTCCAAAGGGATTTTAGATACGGTTCGGGCAATCAAAAAAGAGATGGTAGTGGATGTTATCGCTGGGAATGTGGCGACGGGTGAAGCCACATTGGCATTGATCGAAGCGGGTGCTGATGGGGTAAAAGTGGGTATCGGACCAGGTTCTATTTGTACAACACGCATCGTTGCAGGTGTCGGTGTTCCTCAAATTTCTGCTATTGATGAGTGTGCGGCAGTGGGGCGTGCTCATGGCGTTCCTATTATTGCCGATGGCGGTATCCGTTATTCGGGGGATATTGCCAAAGCTCTTGCCGTTGGAGCAAGCTGTATTATGGCTGGTTCACTTCTTGCAGGAACGGAAGAATCTCCTGGTGATACCATTACCTATCAAGGTCGTCAATACAAAGGGTATCGTGGTATGGGTTCTATTGGTGCCATGACCAAAGGATCAACGGATCGTTATTTCCAAGAGGGGACAGCAGCGGATAAGCTGGTTCCTGAAGGAATTGAGGGGCGTGTTCCGTATCGTGGAACAATTGCGGCGGTAGTACACCAAATGATGGGCGGATTGCGTTCGTCAATGGGATACTGTGGAAGTGAAAGTATTGAAGCTTTTTGGGATAAAGCTGAGTTTGTTGAGATCACGAGTGCAGGACTCAAAGAGTCTCATGTTCATGATGTTATTATCACTCAAGAAGCACCGAACTACCACGTTTAATTGTTCCGTTCGCCCTGAGCTTGTCGAAGGGTTTTTATGGTTCGATAAGCTCACCATGAACGGCTAGAATAGATTTATGAAATAAGGATTTTCATGCAATTACAAACTGAAGCGCTCCACGCAGGATATGATAAAGACACGCAACGCACGATGGCAGTTCCCATCTATCAAACAACAGCATACGAATTTCGGGATGTTGAGCATGCGGCTAATTTATTTGCACTCAAAGAGTTGGGGAATATCTATACTCGTCTGAACAACCCAACAACTGATGTGTTTGAAAAACGGTTTGCGACATTGGAAGGTGGCGCGGCTGCTTTGGCGACGGCAAGTGGAATGGCTGCTATTTTTTATGCCATTGCTAATGCGGCGGAAGCCGGCGATAATATCCTCTGTGCCCGTCAACTGTACGGCGGAACGGTGACACAAGCATCGTATACATTGAAACGTTTCGGAATTGAAGCACGCTATTTTGATGTTCAAAATCCAGACGAAATCGAAGCATTGGTGGATGATAAAACCAAAGTGATCTTTTTTGAAAGTTTGACCAATCCAAGCGTCGATGTTGCCGATATTGAAGCGATCACAACCATTGCAAAAAAGCATGGCATCCTCACCATCGTTGATAACACGGTAGCAACACCAATATTGTGTCGTCCTTTGGAACACGGCGTTGATGTTGTTGTTCACAGTGCGAGTAAATACACAACAGGTCAAGGTCTTGCTATTGGCGGGATACTCGTAGAGCGTCACGATTTGGTAGATTTTATTCGAGGTAATCAACGGTATCCACAGTTTAACGAAGCGGATGAGAGTTATCATGGATTAGTCTACGTTGATGTTCCGTTGCCTCTCTTTTGTTTACGTGCCCGTCTCTCACTTTTACGTGATTTGGGTGCGGTAGTGTCACCGTTTAACTCATGGCTCTTTATCCAAGGGATTGAAACACTTTCTCTTCGTATGCGCGAGCACTCTCGTAATGCCCTTGCGGTAGCGGAGTTTTTGGAAACGCATTCGAAGGTGAAAAAGGTCAATTATCCAGGGCTAAAAAGTAATAGCAACTATGCTAATGCGCAACGTTATTTTCAAGATGGTATGGCGAGTGGATTATTGAGTTTTGAAGTGGAGAGTTTCGAAGAAGCGAAACGTATTGTGGACGCAACG
>CANMHZ010000171.1 GCA_947497635.1 Helicobacteraceae bacterium
GTGAGCCCTAAAAATAGGGAAAAGAGATCTTTTGGAGCCCGTATCACATATTAGCTCCAAAATACTATTGTCTTCGAAGGGTTAGTTAGCGTCAATAATCAGCTTTTTCTGGGTTTTTGCTATTTTTTTAAAGTCATCGGATTTACATAATACACAATCCCATCCAAACTGATATATTCAAGTACTTTTTGCCGTAATCCCGAAGCATCACGATAAATCTGTTGATTAAGAGAAAGACGTGAATTGACAAGACCATGACGTTCAAGCATTTTTTGAATATAATCAAACCGCCCTTGATTGAATGTTCCAATCGGATAGGAAGAAGGAGCTATCGCTGCAATGATTCCATCCGCTTCAAATCTAAGCTTGTCGATTGTTTGAGTACCGTGATATTTGCTCTGTATAAGATGAATCATCTCTTCCTTATGAGCAATAGCGTATTCCCATCCTTTGATCGTTGCACGCTTCATGGCTTCGACTCGCTTTGGATGATGGGTTAATTCATCTTGCGTCGTAAAGAGCATGTCACCATAAAAATCTACACCAAAACTTTGAGGATAAATAACATTTGTTTCAAATCCTTTTTCTCTCAATGTGTAGGGCTCATTGGTCGCATAACCATGTGTTGCATCCACTTTTTTAGCCGTTAGGTCGTCAATATTGAAATGTGTCTTTAGACGGCTAAAGCCTTCTTTTGTAACCCCACTCTCATACAGCATTGCTAACAACGGCAATCCATCTGCATCATTGGGATAGAGTGCAATTCGTTTTCCGATCAATCCATACGGGCTATCAATACCACTGGATTTCAGGGTAATCAGGACGTTAGGAGAGTGTTGAAAAATAGGAGCTACGATTACGATTGGCTTTTTTTGTGCGAGATATACGAGTAAAACAGAATCACCTATCCCATACTGTGATGCACCATTGAGTACCTGCTCAATATTGTTAAGCGCAGGATTACGGTCTTTTAGTGTAACCTCTAATCCTTCGTCTTTATAATAGCCTTGCTCAACGGCAGCATAATACCCCGCAAACTGAAACTGGTGATGCCACTTTAACTGAAGAGATACTTTCTCTTGGGCAAAGAGTGGGAATACTAAAAGGAGTAACATTAAAAAAGAGTTAAAATTCAAACCAAATTCTCCAAAATTTATTACTATATCAATGCAAAATTCAAAGCAAGATAAACATCATATTATCGCTCAACACCTTAGCCAAAAAAACAAAAAGTTACCCCATGCCAAGAATCATAACACTACTAAACTGTATAGCCCCTATCATTGAGACAACAACACAAAAGCGACTGCAAATAATCATCCAAGCACTCTTTTCAGTGCAAGGAGGAACTCATCTCTTTCATATAAGAATTATTGCGTAATCCATGAGAGAAATTTACCATAAAAGTCGATAAATTAGTTAGCCCAATTTTCAATAGGTTTTTTCTTGATATTCATAAAGTCTTCCATTCCCCAATATTGTTTGGCATCTCTAAAAACAAACTCTATTTGAAATCTAAGCGAGTAGTAGTCAACTATCTTTTCATACCCCAGTTCCAAATCTGAGCTAAAGAGGGTAAAATGAGCAGAGTTGTTATTCCAATGATAGGGGTTATACAGTTTAGCAGTGTTATGATTTCTGGCATGGGGTAACTTTTTGTTTTTTTGGTCTAAGAGTATATCCGTTATTTCATCCTAGTTTTGTTGAATTTTTGGCTAAGGGGCAACTAATGTTCATTACATGGATGAGACGATTGTTACCAATGCCCAAACTATTGAGAATATTCTGAGAATCGGCGACGGGGATAATAGTGGTACAGAAGAAAATCTCGGTGATATATTTAATTTTTAGGAATATATAATGAACAATGGCGTTTCAAATTTTTATCGCTATCTATGGGCAACAGTTGGTATATCCGTAATCATTATCGGATTAGTCTTTTGTTATATTAAAGCGGAATCCAATATTCGGCATAAGTATGATCTACAGCTCAAAGCGCACACCCTCTCCAATGAATTGCTCCAAAGTTCAAATGATTTGACCCGTATGATACGTACGTACGCCGTAACCAAAGATTTGAAATACAAACAGGCGTATTTGGATATTTTGGCTATCCGTAATGGAAGCAAACCCCGTCCATTTCCTTATAACGGCGTGTATTGGGATTTGAAGCTTGAGAATTCTGTGGGTGCCTATCGAATGGATCCGCCTATCGCTTTGCTGGAGTTGATAAAAAAAACGGGTATGACATCACGCGAATACGCAAAGCTGGAGGAAGCAAAAAAAAATTCGGATGAATTGGCAAAAATCGAGCTTGAAACCATTACACTGATCGAGTCTCCTTCGGCTGAATCAGAGAAAACGTTCCACGATACTATAAATCTTTTGAACAATCATGCGTATCATAAAGCAAAAGAAAAAATAATGAAATCTATCTCCCAATTTGATTTACTTATTAAACAGCGTACCGCACAATCCATTGCCAATCACAAAAATACGGCTTTAGTCATCCGTTTATTACTGATAGCGGCTATGATGATTCTGTTTGTTTTTTTATGGAAACTTTATCGCTCGCTAGAAAGTATCATGGGGACATCGGTTCACGATCTGTATAAAGAGATAGAAAAAATCAAGAATTCCGATAATGATGATGAAGAGCAGCCGACTATTCTACCTGAAATAAAATACACCATTTTGGGATGGGTTTTGGAAACACGTTCGTATCTCATAAAAGCGCATCGACAGCAGCAAAAAGACAAGGCTGAATTGGAAACTGTGTTGGAGACTTTGAAAGAGCAAAAATTGGTATTGGATGCCCATACGATCGTCGCTATCACCGATACTAGAGGAAACATCACCTTTGCCAATAAAAAATTTGAAGAATTAAGCGGTTATTCCCAAGAAGAATTGGTAGGGACTAATCACCGCTTTCTAAACTCTGAGATGCAGCCTTCGTCGTATTGGAAAGCCATGTATGATACGATCAGCCAAGGGAAGATTTGGCATGACATCGTATGCAATAAGGCTAAAAACGGCAATCTGTACTGGGTGGATACGACTATTATGCCCTTTATGGGGAAAGATGGAAAACCGCAAAGTTATATCGCCGTACGTACCGATATAACGGAACTCAAAAAAATCGAAAAAATATTAGCCGAAAAAGAGGCATCTTTGCAAATGCTGCTGGATTCGGTTGCGGAAGGGATTTACGGAGTCGATCTTACTGGACACTGTACGTTTGTAAACAAATCTTTTTTACGAATTCTCGGATTTGGTTCCGAGGACGAAATCTTAGGTAAACACATCCATGAGACGATACACCACTCTCATGAGGATGGAACGCTCTACCCTAGCCATGAGTGCAAAATGTACAAATCCAATATGACTCAACAGCCATCGCACGTCGATGATGAAGTATTTTGGCACCGAGACGGCAGCAGTGTCGCAGTCGAATATTGGTCGTATCCCATGTTTCAAAATGGGGAGATTGTAGGGGCGGTCGCAACCTTCTTGGATA
>CANMHZ010000172.1 GCA_947497635.1 Helicobacteraceae bacterium
ACTGGTAGGATAAAAAATTATTTGCCTTAAAATACTCCAAACGATTTTCTGAACGGTTTACGATAGTAGGGGTAATACCATTCTGACGTAGAACGGTTGCCAATGCTCTTGCCGTCCCTCCTGCTCCGATTATAAGTGCATTAGCGAGAGTTCCAAAGCTCTGAAGGGCTGCCATAAATCCATCGGCATCGGTGTTGTATCCGATCAAGCGACCATTTTCGAGAACAAGGGTATTGACTGCCCCGATGTGTTGCGCAATTCCCCGTACTTCATCACACACCGCATAGGCAACTTCTTTGTGAGGGACAGTGACATTCGCACCGCTAAGCGCTTTAGCAAAAAAAACGTCACGCAACAATGCAGCATCAGCAAGATGAGTACGAGTATAACAAGCATTAATATTGTATTTTTTAAAAACACTATTGTGCATCAAGGGCGAGCGAGAGTGACTGACAGGATCCCCAAATATAGTAAAGAGTTTCATTACGAAGGATCGATTAAATCATCAAGGGTACTTGTAAGCGCCCCAAGTTTATTGGTAACTTCGAGATATTCAAGCTCGTGAATAGAATCAGCAACAATCCCAGCACCCGCTTGAAGAATAATATGATCGGGTTTGATTAATGCTGTACGGATAGTGATTGCGCTATCCATATTACCATCAAAACCAAAATAGCCGATGGTGCCACTGTAAAATCCACGTTTTACCCCTTCGTAGAGGGCTATAAGCTCCATAGAACGAATTTTAGGAGCTCCCGTCATCGTCCCTGCGGTAAAAGTAGCGGCAAGTAGGTCAAACATATCTTTATCTTCTCGCAAAGTGGCATGAACATCAGAAACAATGTGCATCACATGGGAGTAGCGCTCAACGTGCATCATATCTTCGACTTTAACCGTTCCTGTTTGGGCAACACGTCCCACATCATTACGCCCAAGATCAATAAGCATTAAATGCTCTGCCAACTCTTTTGGATCGGAGAGAAGCTCTTCTTCAAGCTCTAAATCTCGTTGTTTATTTCCGCCACGTTTGCGTGTTCCTGCGATAGGGCGCAAGAGAATATCCCCATCGCTAAGTCGCACCATCACCTCTGGAGAACTCCCTACAATACTAAAATCTTCGAATTGCATCAGATACATATAGGGGGAAGGATTCTTAATCCGTAAAACACGATAGAAGCTAAAAGGATCAACGTGTGCATGACGAATATAACGGTTGGTCATTAAAATCTGAAAAACATCTCCGCTTTTAATCATCTCTTTTGATTTATCAACCATTTCAAAAAAATGCTCTTTGGTGTGGATAAAGCTTCCACCAAGATCCTCTTTAATCGGATGAAGGGGAGAATAATTATAGGATGATTTTAGAAGAGTCTCTATCTCATCAAATTTACTTTCCATGGAATCCAAAGCCGTAATGACGGTAATAGTTGAATTTTTATGAGAAACGACAAAGGTTAATTTGGGAAGGATTAAATCCATATCAGGAATATTGGTTTGATCTTCTAGAAGTGCCATAGATCGTTCAAGTACGGGTTCAAAAACTTGTACCATATCGTAACCGATATAACCAATAAAACCATCAATATAGCCAACACCTAAAGAACGTGTCATCTCACGATGGTAATTTTGATCGATTTTTTGATAGTACTCTTTTAGAAAGTCAAAGGGGGACGTACCACTGGCGTGACACTCTCCCAGCGCATCCGTATAAAGAGTCTCTTTTTGATTATAAGTGAGACGTTCTCGTGCTCCGATAACAATAATGGTGTAATTCCCATCACTGTTTCCAGCACTTTCAAATAAGAAGCTAACCTCTTTTTGAAAGTGCCCTTTCATTTTTTCATAAATGGCAATCGGTGCAAACTGATCGAGTGTAAAACGCCTAGAATAAATCATATTATCCCTTTATTTTGAATGCTTTAGCTTCAATATTTTGACGGATGTTACCCATTGCATCTTGAACCGCTTTCTCACCTTGGAAAGGACCGACTATTACCTTACTTGTTTCACCAGATTTTTGAGTCGTGTACTTCATTCCACTCGCGTTTAGACGATCAAAGAGTGCTTTATCAGGCTCTTTAGTGAATGAACCTACTTGAATGTAATACGTCCCACCATTACTTGCTACAGGGGCAGTTTTTGATTCAACTTTTGGCTCTGCTGTTTTAGTTGGCGTAGCGATAGGTTTTTCTTTTACTGCAATAGTCGGTTGAACTACTTTCTTAACTTCTTGTTTTACGGGTGGAGTTTGTACGGTTTTTTGTACAGGTTTTGACGTTTTAACAACAGTTGGTTCTGCAATTTTTTGAGCGACAACTGGTGGTTTAGGCGCTGGAACTTGAACTACTGGAGCTGTTTGCACTACTGGTTTAGCTGCTATGGGAGCAACTGCTGTGCTAACAACATTTTGACTTGTAGGAGCATTTTTCAATGACTCTTCTTTTATCTTTTGAGCAACTTGACCCAAGTCCTGCTCTGGAGAAACACTATTATTAACTTCTTGACCTTCTTGTATCACTTCAACAGGTTCAAAAAGAGGATCATTAATAATCTCTGTAGGAGCTGTTGGCGTTGGAGGTAGAATTGCTTGCGGTGCTTTTTGAACTTCATTGTTTTTCAAAGAGTTCATAACAACCAATACGATGATAAGAATGAGAGTCATCGTTGCAATAGCCAGAAGTAATTTCTTACTTCCAGTGCTCGCCCCACCTTTATTTAAAATAATGTCATTGAGTTCGTTTTTTTCTTCCATTGTATCTCCTTAGATTACATGTGTTTTGACCATGAAGCACCACGCTCTTTAGCGTATACTTCATAGGGCAGGTTTAGAATATTGAATTCACTTGGCAAATCATCCGATGGAAACATTCGCCATTGTTTGGGCTGTTTAGCAGCAAGTTTCATTGAAAGAGTCTTCCCCAATTGTATCGCTTCTTGGAGTGTGGTATGCCCTTTATGGATATACACATGCAAATGCCCCGGAGTTTTTGTCTCAAAAGCGGTGAAGTTGATGAACCCTTCTTCTCTAAGCAACAATTGTGCCTTATGATAGAAGCGTTGTGTATCCGTACCATTATAGTCAATAACAATATTCTCGACTTTATTGAATTGATTAATAAGAGAATGAGCGATAGTAATCTGTTTTTTTAGATGTTGATCAATAAGAGATTGCGACAGCATTTTAGGTATTTTTTCGTATTTATTAAAAAAAGTACGCCCTTTAAACTCAATTTTATCCACCACAGTATCATGCTTAAGCCAATAATGGTCGGAGACAAGTTTAATAAGTTTCATATCCATTGATGTCATTGGTAAAACTCCTAATGTTTTTCCTCAAAAAAGAGGAATGAGTGATAGATTAATAGGTAGATTGTGTATAAAGTATAAACCCGCGTGCCAAAGTTTTGAGTTCTTCTTTGATTAAGGCTTGCTTCTCAATGTTTTCAATATCATCCAAAACATCAGCAATTTTATTAGCAATGAGT
>CANMHZ010000173.1 GCA_947497635.1 Helicobacteraceae bacterium
TGAACAATCGGTTCGTAGGCAAGAAACGTTTTTCTAGCATTGAGGTAGGGATGAATCCCTACAATCAGCTCCCCCTCTTGGGCAAGAACAGCTGATGGTTTGTAGGTTTTTGTTTCACTCTCTTCCGAGGTACAACCTGAAAAAAGGAAGAGAATACCCACTATAAAAAAATACCATCCAAGATTCTTATATTTCATAAGGACATTATATCTTACTTGCAGTAAAAAATTATGCCACGCTAACAGTAATTTCCTCACCCTGTGTATCAAAAATTACCGATGATCCCTCGACTACTTCACCGCCAAGGATCAAATCCGCAAGACGATCTTCGACGATCTCATACAATGCCCGTTTTAGTGGACGCGCGCCATAGACAGGATCAAAACCCGCTTTTGCAATGAACTGTTTCGCACTGTCGGTGAGGGTTAGGCTAATATCACGCTCTACCACTTTTGCGGCGATATCTCTAAAGAAGAGATCAACGATACTAAGAATTTGTGCTTCTCCCAGTGGATTAAAGACGACAACTTCATCCAAACGGTTCAAGAACTCGGGTTTGAAATGGCGTTTAAGCTCATCCAATACCATCCCCTCCATCCCAGCTTCGCCATGATGGGTCATAATCTTATCACTGGCGATGTTGGAGGTCAAAATAATAATCGTATTGGTAAAATCAACGACCACCCCTTTGTTATCGGTCAAACGCCCATCATCAAGAACTTGAAGTAAAATATTAAAGACATCGGGATGCGCTTTTTCAATCTCATCAAATAAAATAACGCTATACGGTTTACGGCGTACTGCTTCAGTTAGCTGTCCACCCTCATCAAACCCTACATACCCTGGAGGAGCACCAACAAGACGTGATACGGCGTGTTTTTCCATATACTCTGACATATCAATACGGATCATCGATTCACTGCTATCGAACAAAAATTTTGCCAATGTTTTTGCCGTTTGGGTTTTTCCTACCCCCGTAGGTCCTAGAAACAAAAACGATCCAATAGGGCGGCTCTTATCCGAAAGCCCTGCTTTGTTTCGCTTGATCGCACGTGCTACGGCATGGGTTGCTTTTTCTTGCCCTACAACATCATGGTTGAGCTCGTCTTCGATATGCAAGATTTTCTCTTTCTCCCCTTGGAGCATTTTGTTGACAGGAATTTTCGTCCAACGGCTGACGATTCCTGCGATAGAGGCTTCATCAACACTGTTTTTGAGAAGAGTCCCCTCGGATTGCATCACTTTCCATTTCTCTTGCAACGCTTTTTCTTCTTCAAAGAGTTTCGGGATTTGCCCATACTCAATCTCAGCGGCTTTATTAAAGTCTGCCGTTTGTTTCGCACTTTCTGCTTCACGCCGTTTGGACTCAATCTCCGATTTGATTTGAGATACTTTGTCAAATACCGCTTTCTCGTGGGCAAATTGTGATTCTAATGTTCGACGTTCCTCTCCTGCATCGGCAAGCTCACGTTCAATTTCTCCAAGTCGCTTGGTATTTGCCACCGACTCTTCCATTTTCAATGCCTCTTTTTCGACCTGTAAATTGGTTTGAATACGTTTAACACTTGCCAAAGCGTTTGGCTCAGACTCTTTTTGCATCCGTAATTCTGCTGCCGCTTCATCAATTAAATCAATTGCTTTATCGGGAAGAAAACGATCACTAATGTATCTATCCGATAATTTCGCTGCTGCTACCAATGCAGAATCGGTAATCGTTATACTGTGATGCGCTTCTAGGCGCTCTTTAAGTCCCCGTAAAATCTGTAACGTCTGATTGACACTTGGTTCATCGACACTGACAGGTTGAAAACGGCGTTGTAACGCCGTATCTTTTTCAAAATATTTGCGGTACTCTTTGAGCGTCGTTGCCCCTATCGTGTGCAACTCTCCCCGCGCAAGAGCAGGCTTGAGGATATTGGCTGCATCCATTGACCCTTCCGATGCTCCTGCTCCGACTATGGTATGAATTTCATCGATAAAGAGGATGATATTAGCACTTTTTTTCACCTCATCAATCACCGATTTAAGACGATCTTCAAATTCACCGCGATATTTTGCCCCTGCAATCAACGCGCTCATATCCAATGCAATCACTTTCTTGTTCTGTAAACTAAGCGGCACTTCTTTATTGATAATCCGTTGAGCCAACCCCTCTACCAAAGCGGTCTTACCCACCCCTGGTTCGCCCAAAAGGATAGGATTATTTTTCGTTTTACGAATCAGGATTTGCATCATCCGTCCGATTTCTTCATCTCGCCCAATAACAGGAGAGAGTTTCCCCTCAACTGCCATTTTAGTTAAATCAATCCCATATTTTGAAAGAGACTCTAAATTTTCATCGGCACTTTGCGATTCAATCTTTTGCCCTGCTCGCATTGCTTCCAATGTTTTACGCAATTCAAAAAGATTAACGTATTTTTCCAATATCCCTTTAAAAGGGCTATGATTTAAGTTCCCAATTACGAATGTATCTATTGCGATATATTGATCCCCATTCACTGCCATTTCAGACATTGCCCGTTCAAGAGAATGAACAAAATCGCGTGACAAACGGATACTCTCTTTTGTCACACTTGATGCCGTGGGAAGCTTGCTCGAAATGCTTCTCACATCCAGTTCAATTGCCGTTTTATCCACACTCATTTGTTTTAACGCTTGATTAAGCGGCGAGTTACTATTGGCAAGCAATGCCCATAAGAAATGAATTGGCTCAGCCTCACTATTCTTGTTGTGCAAAGCTAGAGAGACTGAAGATTCTATCATCTCACTCATTTGGTGTGTTAGTTTTTCAAAAATTTTATCCATAATTAAATCCTTTTAGTTTATTTATGATTATTATAGTACATTGAGTCACTTGTTGTCAAGTCTTTTGAGTGTTCTTTTTAAATAAGGAACGCCGACACAACACCTATCGCACCCCCAAACACACCACCCCACACAACAAGCCATCCTAAATGCTCTTTCATCAATCCATGAAGCATCTCTTTTATCATCACTGGAGTAAGCTCTGCAAGACGTGATTCAACGATTTGTTCTATTGTATCAGCAAGGCGACTACTCCCTTGATGTAAGTGGTCATTGAGGGCATTGATAAACGATTCACTTTGAGAGATTTCTATCGTGGAGGCTTTGATTTTTTCCAAAAATGGCTCTTTCAGCTTGCCTATCACCGCTTCACCTCCGAACATCCCTAACATTCCACCCAAGCTTGATTCCATTACACTCTTCACAAGGGCGTTGTAAGCAGGGGTGAAATCGGTCACTTCGATAATAGGAGCCAAATCAATCGTACGCTCTTGAGAGGCGACGAAAGACTCGATTTTCTCAGGGGTAAAGAACTGTTCCATAATAAGCACTTTCAACGCTTCACGAATGGATTCAAAACGATCGAGAATAATCCCTGAGCCATATAAAAAAGGGACTTTTTCAAAAAGCATGTGAATAGCAAGCTGATTGGTCACTGCTCCTGAGAGGGC
>CANMHZ010000174.1 GCA_947497635.1 Helicobacteraceae bacterium
ATCTTCTGTTGGGAAAGGGCCATTTCCAAAACGGGTACAGTAGGCTTTTACAATCCCTGTTAATTTTCAGATGTCTTTTGGATTGACACCCAATCCTGTACATGCACCTGCTGAAATCGTTGACGAGCTGGTGACGTATGGGTACGTTCCGTGATCTATGTCAAGTAATGTCCCCTGCGCACCCTCAAGAAGAATCTTCTTATCCTCATCCATCAGTTTCCATGCCATTTGAGTGGTATTTGCTAAGAAAGGGACAAGTGCTTCTGCAAAAGTAGTCAATTCTGCTGTCAACTCTTCACGGCTTGGCAGTGAAATTGCTAACGCTTCAAAAATTGCTTTGTTTTGGACAAAATATTCTAGTACACGATTGGTTAAGGTTTCAACATTACGCAATTCACCCAAACGAAATCCTGCACGGGCAATTTTCTCACTGTACGCAGGTCCGATACCACGACCTGTTGTACCAATCGCTTTTTCACCGCGAAGTATCTCTTTGGCTTGATCGATAAGAGTATGGAATGTCAAGATCATGTGCGCTGATTCAGACACGAATAATCGTCCGAGAAGATTGTCAAACTGCTTCATCTCTTTGATAAGTGCCTCAGGAGAAACAACGACACCATTCCCGATAATATTGATCGCTTTTGGGTTCAAAATCCCAGATGGGATTAAATGCAATGCGTGGGTTTTACCGTCAACAACGATAGTATGTCCCGCATTGTGACCCCCTTGATAACGGGCAACACAATCGTATTTTTGTGCTAACAAGTCAACAATCTTACCTTTTCCTTCGTCTCCCCATTGGATACCGACAATTAAATCTGCTTTCATTTACAATCCCTAACGTAATTTTATTTTATCTATTAATGTATCCGTATAAATCGCAAAACCAACCGATACAGTCTCTTCGTCACGATAGCGTCCACCCATTGCATAGACTTCATTGGCTTCAATGACACGGAAAAAAAGCTCATCATAATAAAGCATTTTAGCGTAATATAATGGTGCAATAACCACATTCGGATACTCTAATCCTGCACATAAGGCTTGAATTTTCAGTAATTCAACACAAATAGCTTCAGGAACGATTTCTAAAAGGGGTTCAATGTCTTCAAATTTTTCCAAATAGACCAACTGCGTGAGCCATTGTATTTTCAAGGATAAGAATTTCTCAATATTAACGTGTCTAAAATCATCCAGTTCAAGATCCAATAGTTCCGAAAGAAGTCTAGGGATATTGATATTCGAGATTTGTAAAAGAGGATGAAGCTCTAAGGTTTTAAAAATCGTGGTCGCTTGTTTCAATGCAACAGCAAGATTGGATTCCCCTAAAATTTCCGCCCCTATTTGATACTGCTCAATAGAAGGATAACGATAAACGGGTTGAATATAGAACCATTTTTTATGTTCCGTATTTCCCCCCAAACGTTTACCGAGAATTCGGACAACATCAATGGTGGAATCGGCACGCAAGCTCATCGAATGGTTGTCACTGTCACCCAACCGAATCAACTCACGCTCATCGCAAATACTTTGGTGTTGGTGATACGAGAAAAGAGGGGTGATAATTTCTTCAAACCCTGCTTTGCTCAATAACTCGCTGGCACGATTTTC
This sequence comes from Helicobacteraceae bacterium, assembly GCA_947497635.1. Classification (GTDB taxonomy): domain Bacteria; phylum Campylobacterota; class Campylobacteria; order Campylobacterales; family Sulfurimonadaceae; genus Sulfuricurvum. The sequence continues at coordinate 1,615 of CANMHZ010000174.1, forward strand.
GATAAAACGTTTCGTTGCCGCCGTAGATGCAAAGTAGAGTTTGGAACCCTCAGGGATTTCGTGTTCAAAAATCATATTAGAGCCCGAAATAGACGGTGTTAAATATACGACTTGCCGTCCCATCAAATGCTCGTCGACCCATGGAAGCCAATGCAAGCTCTACACTATTAACAACCCAAGCTGCTTCATAGACACTGATTAGTCCCATGTGATTGATACGAAAAATAGTATCTTTGATATGATCTTGACCGCCGGCTACATTGACTTCAAACTCTTTTTGAAGTAATGAACGGATTTTTTTGGCTTCGTGATCCCCAATGGTCGTCATTGAATCGGCTGGACTTTTCGGATAAATAGTCAAACCAATCGCTTCCATTGCTTCACGGGTTGCACGAGCGCGAAGAGCAGTTGTAGCATACAGTTTTTCGAGTCCGCCTTCATCTTTGATACGATTTAAAATACTTTCTAATCCAATTGTAATGGTTGTAGCTGCTGTCCATGCAGTTGTATTTTTACGCTGATTTTTGATCTCAGTGGCAAGGTTGAAATAGTATCCTTTGCCTTTGCCGATTTTTTCAATCGCTGCGTTACTAAGACCAATAATCGCCAATCCAGGAGGAAGCATAAGTGCTTTTTGGCTTCCTGAAATGAGACAGTCGATGTTGGTAATGTCAATCTTCTCAACACCCACGGCGGTAATACCATCTGCAATCACCATGATAGAAGGATTATGGGCTTTTACAGTGGCTGCAATTGCCTCTACATTGTGACGTAAACCGCCCGCACTTTCACAGATTTGAATTGCGATAGCATCAATGTCAGGGTTGGCATTCAAAGCAGCTTGCACTTCTTCAACCGTTGCTGGGGTATCCCATTCGTGCTTGATCTCAACATTGGCAATACCGTGAGCTTGCGCAATTTTGCCGAAACGCTCACCGAATTTTCCCGAGTTGATCGAGAGAAGTTTAGAGGCGGTGAGATTGGTTACAGCAGCTTCCATAGCTCCTGTTCCCGAAGAAGCAAGCATTAACACTTCATCCATCCCTAAAAGCTCAAACAACAATGCACGAGTGCGCTCAAAAATCGCTTCAAATTCAGGGGTACGGTGGTGAAGGGTCTCGCCCGCCATCGCAACGCGAACAGATTCAGGTACGGGAGTAGGTCCTGGGGTAAAAAGTAACATATTTTTCCTTGATTTAGGCGTGTTTGTTGGAATTCATTACAAGTATGCAAATTATAGCTAAGAGGAAGTTAGGGGAGCTTTAAGCTATAATGACACTTAAAAAAAGAGGTACATATGACACTATTTGACGCATTGATACTCGGCGCATTAGAAGGGGTGAGTGAATTCCTCCCTATCTCCTCCACGGGTCATCTTATCTTGGCTTCCCAATTATTAGGAATTGAACAAACCACCGCCCACAAAGCATTTGAAGTAGCCATTCAATTGGGTAGCATCCTCGCTGTTTTGTTTTTATACGCCAAGAATCTTATGAAAGATAAGACACTTTGGATCAAACTTGCCGTTGCTTTTCTCCCAACTGGTGTATTAGGTTTTCTTTTTTACAAACACATCAAAGCACTTTTTGGGGTTGAAACGGTCAGTATTATGCTCATTGCTGGGGGAGTCGTCTTTTTAGCCGTAGAATATTTTCGTCGAGACAAAGCGATTGATGAGGGGAAAGAGCTCGATGAACTTACCTATAAAGAGGCTTTCTTGATCGGAATTTTTCAAAGCCTCTCGATGATTCCCGGGACAAGCCGCTCAGGGGCAACCATTATAGGCGGATTATTTTTGGGACTCAAACGAAAAAGTGCGGCAGAATTTTCTTTTCTCTTGGCAATTCCTACC
>CANMHZ010000175.1 GCA_947497635.1 Helicobacteraceae bacterium
GCTGGGATGTTCTTGGAAGCGCAAAAAACGTATGGGTTGGATATGGCGGACTCGGTTATGATCGGTGATAATGAGCGTGACATCGAAGCTGCTTTGAAAGCAGGGGTGGGTGAAAATATTCTCCTCTCTCACACCTTTATGACCTCAAAAGCCAATAAAATTATCCATTCACTACGAGAACTTGTATGCTGATTCTCAATACGGGGGGGACGTTTAATAAGCGTTATAATCCACTGAGTGGGGAGCTTTTTGTCCCGAAGGATAATCATGCGGTTGAAGCAATAATAAACTCTTTGGTGATTGATATTTCTCTTCACGGGATACTTTATAAAGATTCATTGGAAATGGATGATAGTGATAGGGAGTTACTAGCCCAAACGATTGCTGCTTCCGAAGAAAAAGTTATTATCGTGGTTCACGGGACCGATACGATGGATTTGAGTGCGGATACTATTGCACAATTGGCGTTGCAAAAAACGGTTATTTTTACGGGTTCGATGGTTCCTTTTAGTATCGATCCAATTGAAGCGACGGCGAATCTTGCGATGGCAATAGGGTTTGCGCTACGCTCTTGCAGTGGCGTTTATATTGTGATGCAAGGTATTTGTGGACAGTACAATTATGTACGAAAAAATCGAGAGTGCGGGAAATTTGAGTATGTCTAAAATCAAATGTGACCACTGCCATTTGGAATTTAGCGATGCGGTGATGATCCACGATGGCGATTACCGTTTTTGCTGCAAAGGGTGTCAGGGAATTTTTCATCTGTTACGTGATGAGGGGCTGGAGAGCTTTTATAGCAAAATGGGGGAGACAACCCTCGCACCTCCTACGGAACAATTCGAGACGAGTAGCAATTTTGATACCCCTGCTTTTGCGGAGCGTTTTATTACCAAGACTCCAGAGGGGTGGTCGCAAGTTTCATTGGTGATAGAGGGGATTCACTGCGCTGCGTGTGTGTGGCTCAATGAAAAAGCACTCCATAAAATGCCCGGAGTATTGGAAGCCCATATTAACTACACGAACAATAAAGCGCGTATTACATGGGATGGTGAGACCCTTAAGCTTTCTGCCATTATTGATATGATCCGTGCTATTGGATACAACGCATTTCCCTACGATACTTCCCTTCAAGAGGTGCGTGTCAATAAAGAGCGCAAGGAGTATTATCTTCGTATGGCGGTCGCGACGTTTGCGGTGATGAATATTATGTGGGTGGCGGTGGCTCAGTATGCAGGATACTTTACGGGCATTACCCAAGAGATCAAGACGATTCTTAATATTGCGGAGTGGGCATTAGCAACCCCTGTCCTTTTCTATAGCGGATGGGTTTTTTATCGGGGTGCCTATTATGGGTTGAAAAATAAAGCGGTAACGATGGATTTACTTGTCGTAACGGGTTCAACCTTGGCCTATTTTTACTCTATTTATATTACGATATTGGAAAAAGGGGAAGCGTATTTTGATTCGGTAGCGATGATTATCACCTTTGTCCTTTTTGGGAAGTTTTTGGAGGTGTTGAGCCGTAAAAGTGCTGCTGATACTCTTGATATGATGAGTAAGCATATCCCTTCCGAAGTGAGTATTGTCGAGGGGGAGATCACTCGTGAAGTGAATGTCAATGAGGTGAAAATTGGGGATGTGATCCGAATTCGTAGCGGTGAGCGTGCTGCCATCGATGGGGAAGTGATAAGCGGTGAGGGGAGTTTCGATGAATCGAACCTTACGGGTGAGTCGGAGCCGATTTTCAAACGTAAGGGTGAGTCGATTATTAGCGGAACGACCAGTATTGATGCGTTAATTCATTACAAAGCGACGAAAGATTTCGCTAATTCTACCCTCTCCCATCTTGTGAATCTCCTTGAAAATGCCATGGCGAAGAAACCTAATATCGAACAGTTGGCGAATCGGCTGTCACAACATTTCTCATCAACGATTCTCTTTTTGTCCATTGCAACCTTTTGGGTGTGGTATTTCGGACAAGGAAGTTTTGATCGTGCTTTGATGGTGGGTATTTCGGTCATTATTATCGCTTGTCCGTGTGCCCTTGCTCTTGCAACTCCCGTAGCAACCTTAGTAGGGCTTGGATTGGGAGCGAAGAGGGGGATTCTTTTCAAATCAGCCGCCCAAATCGAAACAATAGCTAAAGCTTCTATGGTGGTTCTTGATAAAACAGGGACAATCACCCAAGGTCGCCCCGAAGTGGTAGAAGAAATTATCCATCATCCGTTTGAGAATTCCCATCTCTATTCTCTCGTGAGTGCATCCAAACACCCTATTAGTCGTGGAGTTATGGAATACGTAGAACGTCAAAATGAGACGATAGAACAAGGGCTTCTTCAAGAGGCTCAGGAAATTCCAGCGCGCGGGATTGTGGCACGTGTGAATGAGATGATGATTGCAGGGGGGAATGCCCTTCTCATGAAAGATATGGGGATTTCGGTTGAATCATCCAGTGACAAAAGTCTTTTTTATTATGCAGTCAATGGGGTATTGGTTGCAACGTATCATCTACGGGATCTTCCCAAAGAGGGGGCATCCGAATCAATAATTGCCTTGAAAAAGTTTGGGTTACGAGTCGTCATGCTCACAGGAGATCATGAGGCGGCAGCATATCGTGTGGCGCATGACGTGGGGATTGATGAGGTGCACGCTCATTTGAGCCCTGAAGCAAAAGCTGAGTTTATCGCCCAAGCGCATAATGAGGGACAAGTGGTTGTTATGGCAGGGGATGGAGTGAATGATCTTCTCGCTCTTGCTCGCGCGGATATAGGAATAGCTATGGGTCATGGAAGTGATATAGCCATCGAAGTGAGCGATGTCGTATTATTGAATGATTCCCTTGTTTCATTGGTGGAAGCGTTTGCTATAGGGCGACGAACGTATAGACTTATCAAGCAAAACCTTGGGGTTTCGTTGGTCTATAACTCTATTACGATCCCCTTAGCGATGATGGGCTATGTGATTCCACTCATTGCGGCGATTTCGATGTCGATTAGTTCGCTTCTCGTGGTAGGAAATTCGATGCGTAGTCGTTGGATGTATAAATAAAGGAATATCAATGGACAGTTGGGTAATTGCGATGATGCTGGGGGCATCATTGGTATTGGGTGGTGTAGCCTTGATTGCCTTTTTGTGGGGGATCAAAAATGGTCAGTTTGATGATGAAACGAAGATGATGAATCAAGTAATGTATGATGATGAGAGCGAACTCAATGATGCGGCACAACAAGATCGTAAGAGAGAAGAATTAAAGAAGAAAAACTATACGCCTGAGTAGTCACGTGGATATGAGCTTTACTTTGTTATAATGTAAAAAAAGAGAGTGGGAGATCCTAAATGCAATTCGCCGACCCAAAGAATGATTTAGCGTTTAAAAAGATATTTGGAGATGAAAACAAAAAAGAGATTTTGATCTCTCTTCTAAACGCTATTTTGGATTTTAACGATGAGAAAAGCATT
>CANMHZ010000176.1 GCA_947497635.1 Helicobacteraceae bacterium
GACTCCGCCGATTCCTGCTGAATGAACCAAACCAGTTAATTTGCCATATTTGGAAACGATGCTTTTGATTGTGGAAGAAATACCGTCCAAATCACTGAGGTCAAAAGGGATGGCAATAATATTTTCGGGATGGAGAGTCTCTTCTTTGAGGGAGAGAAGTTTTGATTCAGTTCGTGCTAAGGCTATGACCGTCGCACCCAAATCACAGAGCTGGATGGCAATAGCACGTCCAAGCCCACTGGAAGCACCTGTAATGAGAAATCGCTGTTGAGGCTCAAAATGAATCATGGTACCTCAATAAAATCTGTTTTAGTTTTTGAGAGATCGATAAGTGCTGACCCCATTGAATATCCCACTCCGAAGCCTGCCAAAAGTGCTTTTTCTTTGAGGCATAATTCAGGTTTGTCGCAAATAAGCAAAGGGATAGATGCCGATGAGGTATTGCCGTATTTTTCGATATTGATCGGTGTTCTATTACTGATATCCATTTTATCGGCAAGATATTCCAACATAAACTTATTGGCTTGATGGAGACAAAAAACATCTATTTCATCGCGTGATATATTGGCATACTCCAAAAGATCGTCGATAAGAGGGGGAACTTCTTCGGTTGTAAAGTTAAAAACTTCGGCACCGTTCATGGACAAGCACGCATCGGTATTGAGGTTTCCATCTGAGTCTATTTTTGGCTCTATTGAGGTAGGACTAAAAGGGTTCGCGATTCCCCCATCACGGACGATGAGGTTTTGCGCTCCTCTACCATCCGAACGGAGTAAAAAAGTCGAAGGCGTTGCGTGTGAATCCCGTTCACATAATGTCAAAGTTGCAGCATCTCCAAATAAAAATGCAGTGGATTTATTTTCAGGGTAGACAATTCTAGAAATAGCATCACCATCAAAAAGAAGAATACGATTAATATCGGAAGTCGTTTCTAGTAGTGCAAATGCTTGTGAAAGTCCATATATATATCCTGAACATCCTTGGTTGATGTCAAATGCTAAAGCCTCTTTTTTGAGATTCAATAATCCATGTAATAAATTAGCCGTTGTTGGAAGCCGATATTCTGCTGTTTGGGATACGACAATAATAGCATCAATGCTCTCTCTATCCATGGTTTCAAAAAGACGATTTCCAATTGCCATATAAAGCTCTTTAAGGGATTGATGATTATCAAGAATGCGACGCTCTTGAACGCCTGTCATTTTTATAATTTTCTTTTTGGTTTTATCGTCAAAATCCAACTCTTGATTCTGAATACATTTTTTTGGTAATGCGGTTATAATATGGGTAATAATAGAATTTTTATACGTTATTTTCATGCAGTTATCCCTTTTTCATAGGAGGAATGAAAAGCCACAATGCGTTGTTCTTGCTTGGAATAAACAAATTTAGAGGATGAAGTAACCCCTTTTTGTACTAACTGACAAATATGAGCATCTTCAGCAAAAATTTTATGATTTAAATGAATTACATCGTCAAAAAAAGAGATATAGGGTGTTTTTGTTGCATAAGTGCGACTTGAAAATTGGGTTTCAGTCGATATTTTTGGAAAAAATGTTTGAAATGCATACGAATAGCCATAAGTCGAAGAGATCATAGAATAGGGGAACAAGTAGAGGCTAAAATAAGATTCTTTTTGATAGCTATTATTAAATAATGATTTAATTTTTAAAAGTTTATTATGGAACTTACTATTGTTTGTTGACGACTCCCAAAGGGAATTAACCCCATCAAAAGTAACTTCTCCTTCTGTTAGACCAAGCAACCCGAGAGATGATGAATGGACAGAAGAAACATGGTAACTTTCCAGCGCATTTTCGAGTGATATTTTCCAATTTGCATAAAAATCTTGATTATTAGTATCTACTTTAGTAGTTATATCATACGACATCATCTCCAAATCATCCCAAAATATCCCTATTTGCTCTTTTAAACTATGCTGAGGATTAGGAGAAAAAAAGATGAAATTACCACACAATTCGACAGAATAATAGTGAAGAGTCACCGCTTCAATCGCAGCGTTTTCAAAATCTTTCAGGGATGGGATAAATACCTTTCCCTCTTGAAACTGCCAACCATGATAGGGGCATATTACTTTTTCAACATTTCCCACTTGTTGATCGATAAGGCGACATCCGCGATGTGGGCAACTGTTTTCAAAAGCTCTAATGATTCCATGATCGTTTATGAGAATTATATCTTTTTCAGCGGCATTGATTTGAATAAAATCTCCAAAATTCGATATTTCCGACTGATGTGCTCCAAAATGAAAAAAAGGATCAAAGAGATTTCTATTTTCGAGATCAAATGTCTCTTTTGAAGTATAATCGAAAACGTTTTCCACAGCTTATAGGCCTACGATATTGATTAGATCAGCAACGCTGACACACTCTTTGAGTGCTAGAACATTGACTTTTTTGCCGATTTTCTTATCAACCAATGCAATAACACTAATAATGGCAAGAGAGTCCCAATCTTCAAGCTCTTTGAGATTGCTATTGATAGTCAACTCCCCTTCCTCCAATGATAAAATATCTTCGAGTTCGGTGATAAATTCTTCTTGTGTCATATTAATTCCTTATAAATATAAAATTGTGGCTACCCACGAATATCCAACTCCAAATGATACAAGCATCACTCTATCATTTTCCTTAACGGTTTTAGTGGCAATGAGGTCGCAGAAGGCAATAGGAATGGTGGATGAAACGGTGTTACCTGTATTTTCCATGCAGATGGCAAATTTCTCTTCGGGAATTTCAAGCTTATCTCTTAAGTGTTTTAGCATAAAGCCGTTGGCTTGGTGAAAGAGAAAATAATCAATTTGCTTCATAGTAAGATGATTTTTCTCCAATACGGCAGTGACACTCAAGGGAACATATTCAAGGGTAAAGTTAAAAACTTCAGAACCGTTCATATAGAGATTATCATCGCTTCGGATATTGCCAGAATCATCTTGGTGTTCAAGAGAAGTTTTATCGCTCTTAGGGTATTTTAACCCACTTGTTTTAACACAAATATTCTCGGCACCGCTCCCATCTGTACCAAAAATAAAGGATCTAATATGCTCTAAATCGGTATAGTCGACAAGTGTTGCAGAGGCTCCATCCCCAAAGATAGCTCGATTCGCTCGATCACGCGGATGAATATATTTGGTATACGTATCGGCGGTAACGATGAGAATAGTGTGTGCTTGTTGAGAAGCTAAAAGACCTTTTGCAAGAGAGAGTGCATACATAAATCCTGTACACCCTTGATTAATATCGACAGCACCAATAGTGGTCGCCAAACCTAACCGATGTTGCAAAATAGCAGCGTTACTAGGGATGATGAAATCAGGACTTTGAGTGCAATAGAGTAGATAATCCACAGAAGTACGTTCGATGGAATGATCCTCAAAAAGTTTTTCACATGCCACACTGGCTAAATCCAATGCGGTTTCATCAGGTGCACTGAT
>CANMHZ010000177.1 GCA_947497635.1 Helicobacteraceae bacterium
AAGACATCACGGCTATCTTGTACCAATTGGCGGTATCCGTCGCAGCACTCCATACAATCGGAAGTATTTAATGGAACACGTACCACATAATACGTCAGCTATGATTGAGGAAGATGAGATTGATTTACGCGAATTGGGACGAACGATTGGGAAGCACAAAAAAAAGCTGATTGCCTTTACTCTCGTCGTGACGTTGATAAGTGGGTTATGGACTCTTACTAAGCCCAATATTTATCACTCTCAGGCGGTGTTAGTCCCACAAGGGGATTCTGCCTCTTCTTCTATGGGAGGTCTTGGGGCATTGGCTGGTTTAGCGGGAGTTGATGTCGGTAGTGGAGCAATGACACCTGATGGTGCCTACCAACTCTATCTCGACGACTACAGTTGGATGCGAACATTTTTAACCCAGACAAAACTTTTTGAAAAGATGAATCGAGTTGACGTGGATAAGCAGTACCGCTTTGCATTGGGTACCGATACTTTTTATCGATTGATGAAGCGGTCACCTAAAAAATCCTTGGAAGAGTTGACCCCTGAAGAGAGAGAAGCTAAACTCTTTCTAACCTATCAAAAAGTGAAGGGTCAATTGTCTGTTGCTGCTGATAAAAAAACTTCAGTAATTACCTTGGGCTACAGTGATCCCGATTCCGTATTGGCGAAAGAGATCGTAATGCTCTTTTTGACTAAGGCATCGAATTCTCTCCGTACTAATGAACTTTCTGATATGGAAAAAAAGATCACCTATTATGACAAAGAGCTACAAAAGACCAATGATCTTGCCCTCAAAACCCAACTTTCTCAGTTGATGTCGGCACTGATTCAGAAAAAAGTTTTAGCCCAATCAAGTGATTATTATAATGTGAAAATAATGACAGCTCCAAGTGTTGCGTATGAAAAAGATAGAGAGGGACCAAAGCGTGGACTCATCGTTGTTGTCTCCTTCGTTACTTCCCTTATTCTCGGGATTTTTGGTATCTTTTTACTTGAGTTTCTCCGAAAAGACAAAGAGGAAGTCTAAATTTAGAGTTTCGGGTTAACTTCCCGATTCTTATTTACATTAATCTTCGTATGTTACAATTTCCCAATACTATAGAAAAAACAAAGGGAATCTCATGCTCGTAACTAAAAAAGCTCCTGACTTTACCGCTACTACCGTTCTTGGGAACAATCAAATCGTTGATAACTTCAACTTGTATGAAAACTTAGGAGAAAAAGGGGCTGTCCTTTTCTTTTATCCATTGGATTTTACTTTCGTATGCCCATCGGAACTTATCGCTTTTGATCATCGTTTGGAATCGTTCACTGAACGTGGAATCAATGTAATTGGTGTATCGGTTGATTCACAATTTAGCCACTTCGCATGGAAAAATACCCCAGTAAATCAAGGGGGGATTGGACAAGTTCGTTATCCATTGGTAGCTGATTTGAATAAACAAATTTCACGTGATTATGATGTATTACTTGGTGATTCTGTGGCACTTCGCGGATCATTCTTGATCGATGCTGATGGTACCGTTCGTCATGCAGTTGTCAATGATCTTCCATTGGGTCGTAATATCGATGAAATGCTTCGTATGATTGATGCGATGTTATTTACCAATGAATACGGTGAAGTGTGTCCAGCAGGTTGGGCAAAGGGCGATGCAGGTATGAAAGCTAGCACTGAAGGTGTTGCTGAATATCTTACTGCTCACGCTGAAGCGTTATAATCCTCATTTTCTGCCTCACGTGAGGCAGGTACTTTCCCCAAACAACTTAAAATAACATTTATATTATTGTAAAGTTTCCTCTTATAAACTTTAGTGTAGTATTGAACATTTCATCATTGGGATTTTCATGGACGCAGAAGAGTTAAAGGGTAATTTTACGAGGCGGTATCTTCTCGCTATTTTATTGATTGCATTTTTTTCTACTATTGCTTTTTTTATTCTTCATTCAGCCCTTAAATTCAACAATTCTGCCGAGCTTGTTATCAATATCTCAGGGAAGCAACAGATTCTTTCTCAGCGAATTGCATCACAATCACAACAATTTTATAGAGATATATTGGATAAGAAAGCTAGAAAATATGAGAATGTGAGTGAATCAGCGCTCTATGATTCAGTACGAGAGATGGGTGATGCCAATGAACGTCTTTCATCTGGGAAGTTAAATAATGAAAATACTATTGAGCTATCAAAAGAGGTTCATGCACTATATTTCGGTGATCGACATCTGAAAAATAAGGTGGATGCGTATCTTGTGTTAGGGGATCGTTTGCTTCATGCCCGAACAAAACAAGAAGCAAAGATTATTTTGGATGAGTTGCTATATACCTCTGGAAAACTTTTACCCGATTTGGAGGTCGTTGTTGTACAGTATCAGCATGAAAGAGATGAATATCTTCTGATACTGTATAATTTTGGATTAATAGTATGGCTTTTAACTCTTTTTATGCTCTTGTTTGAGGTTATTTTTATTTTTCAACCTATGGCAAACAAAATACGAGAGCTTTTCCAAAAAGTGGTTTGGAATCGGCAGAATCTACTTCAAGAGATTGATATTAGAACGTTTAACTTGCAACAAGCGAATGAAAAGCTTGCCCATTTGGCATCGCATGATCCTCTTACGGGGTTGAAGAATCGGCTTAATTTGGAAGAAGAACTTGAGAGTTTAATCAATCATTATAAAATACATCATCTTCCGTATGCTGTCGTCATGTTAGACATCGACTGGTTTAAAAAAATAAATGATACCTACGGGCATGATGCGGGAGATTTTGTCCTCTGCGAGCTTGCTAAGATTTTTTCCGAGAATGTTCGCTCACAAGATAGTGTTTATCGCGCAGGAGGTGAAGAATTCGTCATTATTTTTAATCGAATCACGAAAGACAAAGTATTGGATAAATGCGAAAAGATACGTCAAAAGATTCAAGAACACTCATTTAGTTATAATGAGAATAGTTTTAATGTGACTATTAGTTCGGGCGTTTATCATACTGATATTGTTGAAGTTGAGACTATTCAAGAGGGGCTGAAACTTGCTGATAATGCTTTGTATGAAGCCAAACGAACAGGAAGAAATAAAGTAGTTCTCGCTCACGAAGATTCTATGCTGTTAAACTAAAATGAAGATTTACGGAATATAAATTTTATCAATCACTTCTTGGTACTCTTTTTGTGCGTCGCTCTCTGCTGTAATCCCACCACCACTTTTATAGATAAAATTGCCGTCTTTGTTTTCGATAAAACGGATTGCCACAGCACTGTAAAAATTCTTTCCGTCAAAATAACCAAACACCCCTGTGAAGTATCCCCGATCATACTCTTCAACTGATTCGATAATCTCTACGGTTCGTTTCTTGGGTGTGCCGCTGATACTTCCTGCGGGCAATAGCGCGTGAAGAATATCTCCAATAGTTGCACGCCAGTTTGAGGAGAGTTTTCCACTGATATGAGAGCTGGTTTGGT
>CANMHZ010000178.1 GCA_947497635.1 Helicobacteraceae bacterium
AATAAAGAGCTTGGTGAGCTCTCAACAATATTGGAAAAATGGATTTATTTTATCAAAAATGCCAATAATCTAACCATGATACCCAAAGAGTTTGAAAATTCAAAAGAGTTCGAAGAGGCATTTAAAATAGCAACGCAATACGATTGGGATATCAAAGAGTTGGAGATTTACGACTATATGACCCTAAAAGCGTGGGATGACATCAATGCTCTCAAAACAGCGGAGAAGAAAGGGATGGAGAAAGGAATAGAACAAGGAAAACTGGAAATTGCCAAAAATGCCATTCTTCAAGGACTGGAAAATGAGACTATATCATTAATCACAGGTCTTGCTGTAGAGGTCATTGAAAGTTTACGGGAACGCCTATGAGATTCGGATTTTTAAATGGAAAATTGTTTTCTACGCTCAAAATAACAACTAAAAAATAGTACTAAGATTTTCCTCTACTGTCTACTAAACACTTGTATACAAACTAGAGAGTGCAGTTTCCTGAAGAGTTGGGGCTACGGGTGAAATAACATCGAAAACCCCGTAAAAAGAAAATAGCCTGAGGCAGCCAAGAGAATAATGATGAGGAATGTTTGTTTGATATTTAGTTTCATAGAAAAATTATAACTTCTTAACACTAATGTAACACTTCTTTTCTATAATTTATAGATAATTTTCTTAAGGAATAAATCTATGAAGAATGCTGTTCTCCTTTCATTGGCTGCTATTACTGCTCTTGCCTCTGAACCTGTTATGATCCAAAAAATCACGGTTGAAGCCTCCGCACCTAAAACCGATTCGCAAAGTGTTTCTGCGGACGAAATGGTCAAATTTTCTCGTCAAAGCGATTTGGGCGAAATGCTCTCCAATACCCTCCCTGAAATCACCCTCGTTCGTAATAGCGGTGTTGGTAACGATATTATCCTACGTGGTTTTCGAAAAGATAATCTCAATATCACCATTGATGATGCCAAAGTATGCGGTGCGTGTCCCAACCGTATGGATCCCCCCTCTATGCACGTCTCTTCGAGTCAAATCAAAAGTGTCGAAGTTCAAGAGGGACCATTTGACGTAACGAAATTTGGTAGTCTTGGCGGTAAAATTAACGTTGTCACAAAAGATCCTCAAAAAGGGGTGCACGGAGAAGTCTCGGCAACACTGGGAAGTTTTGATTATCGCAAACTCTCTACGACGCTCGAGGGGGGAAATGACACTGTACAAGCCCAAGTTGGATTTAGTCGTGAAACATCGGGGCAATACAAAGATGGCAATGGTCGAACCCTTACGGAACAAACAAGCTATCTGCTTGGTTCACCTACCAATCCACAAGCGTTTAAACCTGCCAATAAAAATATGAGTGCATACGATCGTAACAATTACTGGGCAAAAATTGTTAGCAAAATCGGTGATAACCAAAAGCTAACCCTGAGCTATTTTGGAGACCGTGCCGATAATGTCCTCTATCCCCGTTATCCCATGGATGCCCAAGTCGATGATACCGATATGTTCAAGGCAAAATATCAGCTTTTCAATCTCTCTAGCCTTTCCGATGAGTTGAAAATTGAGGGGTATCACTCCAAAGTAACCCATGTTATGGGGACGGATTTTAGAAATAGTGCATCTACTCTCGCAACGACAATGGTTGCTCCTGTCGATGCAACGATTCAAGGGGTTTCAGTAGAGAATACCCTTACCCTCTCAGGCGCGAAGGTAGCCCTCGGAGTCGATACTAGTCTTCGAAATTGGAATGGAACAAAGTATAAAAAAAGTGCCCCCTCTGCTTACAATATCATGCTTCCCGATGTCGATACCAAAAATATCGCTCTCTATGCCAAAGGGCTCAAAACAATTGGTAAGTATGAAATCAGTAGTGGTGCCCGTTATGATGATACGACCATTAATCCTAATCAAGGATTAGCCGCAGTAGATCCAATGGCTGCCAATAAAACATTTCTCACCACTATGAAAGATCGTGAGTACAAAGACGTTAGTGCCAACCTCCTCGCAAAATACAACTACACATCTCACACCAATGTGTTCATCGGTGCGGGGCAATCTATCCGTGTCCCTGATGCCAAAGAGCTTTACTGGGTTGCGAGTGGCAATACTAACCTTAACGAAACCAAAAATCGTGAAATTGATGTAGGGGCAGAACACACCGCTGGTAACCTCCACGTCAAAGGAACCGTGTTCTACAGTGACTTAAAAGATTTTATCTATGCGTATCAAACCAGTGCGACAACGAGTAGTTGGGCGAATATTGATGCCACCATTACAGGGCTAGATATTCATGGGGATTATCTTCTTGGAAATGAATGGCGTATCGAATCGGGTGCTGCGTATCAAAAAGGGATGAAAAAAGATCCTTCACAACTCGGAGCTACTCAAACCAATAAAAACTTAGCTGAAATTCCACCCCTCAAAGGGCGTGCGGCACTTGTGTTTGATGATACAGCACACTATGCAATGGCGGAATGGATTGCAGCTTCTTCTCAAACCATCGATGCTAATAACGGGGAAAAAGAGATTGCTGGCTATGCCCTCTTAAATCTCAAATATGGGGCAGAACTAGGGAAAGGGTTTTCTCTTAGTACGGGGATTAATAACTTCTTTAACCGTACCTACGCTTTGAACAATAGCTATATTGGTAATCAGTTACTCACTACTTCAGGAACAGCTCCCCTTGTCCTCAATGAACCAGGGCGCAACTTCTACGCAACATTAGCTTATAAGTTCTAAATCTCTCGATTCTTCCTCAGACTGTTTCGTCACCTCTCGCATCCTGCGAGAGCTACAGTTGATTCTTCACCCCTTTAGAGGGGTAATTAAAACATCTTCGGCTTGAATGAATCTTTATCTACATAATAAATATTTGCGAAATCAAGCCCCTTGCGCTTCAATGGTTTCAACACTAACTGTTTATCAAAAATCCGATCAAGCTTACTACGAATCGCTACAAAAGCATTATGTTCCTTGCCACTAAACCCTTCCGTCTTTTTCGTCATTACACTAAGAGGATCAATAGGGGTTGAGCCACTGTACATACCAAAATGCAAGTGAGGGCCTGAGGAAAGACCAGTGGAGCCAACATACGCGATAAGATCACTTTGCTTCACGCTTGTACCCACATGTAATCCTGATTTGAACCCTTTGAGGTGGGCGTATAAACTAATAAGACCGCTGGAGTGCTTAATTTTAATGATATTGCCATATCCACGCGATGTCCCTACGAAACTTACCCGACCCTCGCCCGCAGACAAAACAGGTGTCCCAGGACGCGCTCCATAATCAACTCCCAAATGGGCACGATAACGGTGCAATACGGGATGATAACGTCGCTTCGTAAAGAAAGAGGTGATACGTGCATTGCGTATGGGTGTTTTAAATAGTAGTTTCTCAAACTGCGCCCCTTTATTATCATAAAAATTTCCATCTTTATGACGATAAAGGGCATATC
>CANMHZ010000179.1 GCA_947497635.1 Helicobacteraceae bacterium
ATCATCTCTGTGGAATCTATCGGTAATTATGTAAAAAAAGATACCGTTACATGGGTTATCATTGAGGGACTCAGCGATGCAGATTTGATTGGGAGAATAGGGGAGCTGTTTAATATTCACCCTCTCGTGCTTGAAGATATTTTAACAACGCATCAAAGACCGAAATTTGAAGAGTATGACCATTATCTCTACGTTGTTATCAAGAGTCTTATGGCTTCGAGTGAAGCATTTACCATTAACAATGAGCAAATTAGTATTTTGGTTTTAGAAAATCTTGTGCTTAGTTTCAAAGAAAAATCGGATGATCTTTTTTTTCCTGTAAAACAGCGTATCCAAACAAGTAAAGGGCATTTTAGAAGTATGGGGAGCGATTACCTCACATACTCGATATTGGATGTTATTGTTGATAATCTTTTTATTTTGATCGATTCGTTGGACGAGACAACCCTTACTCTTGAAGATCATTTAATTTCAGAAGAACCAACACGCCTAACGCTCATTACAATCCAAAAACTAAAACGTGAGCTGATTCATATACGAAAGTACGTTTCACCGCTACGAGAGTTGTTGGCAGGGATGTTGCGCAGTGACTCCGAGCTGATTCAAACGCATACACAGCTTTATCTTCGGGATGTCTCCGATCATGCTATTCGGATCATCGAATCCATCGAGTCCTATCAGAATATTTTGGCAGGGTTATTGGATATTTATATCTCCAGTATCAGTAATAAAATGAATGAGGTGATGAAAGTTCTGACGGTATTTGCTTCGATTTTTATCCCCTTGACATTTATCGCTGGCATCTATGGGATGAATTTTACGGATATGCCTGAGTTGCACTGGAAGTGGGGATATCCTGCCATTTGGGGAGTGTTTATCCTCATTACCGTAGTGCTTCTTATCTATTTTAGAAAGAAAAAATGGTTATAGCTTCGATTCATAGATAAGTACCTACGGCTCTTTGATAAATTGCTTCGTAGCTATTGCCAAAGATTAACACTAAAATTTATAGGTGTAAGTTAGATTGGCATTGCGTCCCCAGTACTGAGGAATCGTATTGCTACCATTGGTATAATTGAGATTGGGGGTAAATACCTTTTCATCCAAAAGATTATCCAAATACAGCGCTAGCAAAGAGTGTCCAGTTTTGCCGATTCCCCACATTTTCGCGGTATCGACAGTGACATTGGCGGTTAAAAGATTGTAAGCATCTGCCTTTGGATTTCTAAAAGGCGCATTATTGGTTAGCGTCAAATCAGTCGATTTACCGATGTAGCTGTTGAAAATAGCGATATTCATCCCCGCTATCCCTCCATACGAACCTCCTGCTTTTGCCATCATACTAGGAGCAAAGGTGCTCTCTTCTACCCCTTTATTCGTTTTATTATGCTGGTAGCTGAAATTACCTTGAATATTAAAATCCTCGGATACTTCCCTGCGCCCTTCAAACTCTATCCCCTGAAAATGGACATTCCCCTCATTTTCAAATGTTGATCGAGTTGGTGTAGATAAAGGGATAGCTTTTCTCACAATCAAATTCTTGAGCATTGAATCGTACAGAGTAATAGCAAAATAGTATTTCGACGTTTGATAAATGATCTGTGCATCGTATGTGGCGACTTTCTCAGGATCTAGCAAAGCATTCCCTAAAAGTGTTGGCGCATTGATCTTCGCTTCTTGAAGGTTGGGTGAGCGGTAGGCTTCACTATAGAGGAGTTTAAGCCACCAGTTATCTCCAAATCCTTGAATAAAACCTGCTCGTGAGGAGAGATCTGTTTGGGTGTCTTGTGGTTTATTGAGCTGAACTCCGGCAATTATTTTTTGTTTCGGGGATAGCATATAATCCATTTGGGTATAAGCACTTTTACTGCTCATACTTGAAGCGGGAAATCCGGTCATAAACTCTGTTTTATAATTGGATGTGTTGGCACCGAACAAAAGATTCAAATCAGAGGCAACATTCCCCCTTACAATCATTTCCATCATATCGTAGCGGTCAGTATAGTGATTTCGACCCCCTGCTTCACTGATCTGCCAATCAAATTTGGCATTATTAACGGTATAGTTAAGTGACATATCCCATCCGCTCGTAATGTCGTATAAATAGCCTATATCGAGATAATTTCTTTTTTTTACCATGGATGAGGAGGGGAGTTGAAAGGTAGATCCTCCGCTGTCTACATTATTATTCATGATCATGCCGTTGAGGGTAAACCCTTTGTATTTACCATTGATTACGAAATTGTCGCTGTTTTGCCCTGTATCATAGGTTCCCGCGATGTTGTCTTTGTCAATAATACCACCAATGCTGTCACCGTTCGCACGGATGGAATTGAGCCCGATATTAAGACTGTAATCGGCACCTCCCATTAGCGTTGTCAGTTGAAGCTGCTGACGATTGAAGCTTCCAGCCCCGATGTCAATGCGAGTCTCATTGATTGATTTTTGTGCATCTTTGGTGATGATATTGATGACACCTGCCATCGCATTTGTACCATAAATAACCGACCCAGGACCTCGTATAATTTCAATATGATCGATCATTTCCAGTGGGAAACCGAGATAAAGGTCGAAATTAAATCCTCCATCCGTTCCGTCATGTATTGGACGACCATTGAGAAGAACGACTTCCCACCCTTCTTGATGAGCGCCATTCATCGCTCGTATCGAGGTTTTGTTATGGGGACGTTGATGGGAACTAACTACCTGCATCCCGACAAGACGGTCGATTACATCTCCTAACGTTCGTGCTCCGTATTGATGAATTTCTTGAGAGCTTATGACGCTAACGATCCCTGCGGCTAAATGCTGGTTTTCATCACGCTTGGAGGTACTTGTTACTTGAATACCAAGAAGATCTTCAAGAGAGAGAGGGGATAAGTCCAATGGTTCATCCGCTTGGAGGAGAGAACACGAAAGAAGAGCACTCAAAAGAATATTTTTCATAATGAACCTCATTTGTAGCATATAAAGTAATAATAACACTTGTTTCTTAAAATTAATTAAGAAACCAATTTTTTGGTAGGAACTGATGGCTCAAGGGGAAGGGTGAGGGTAAAGCTTGCCCCCTTTTGTGGTTCTGAATTAAGTAGTATCGTCCCGAAAAGTGTTTGGGTAATAAGATTATAAACGATGTTAAGCCCCAATCCTGTCCCACCATTATTGCGTTTGGTTGTGGTAAACGGCTCGAATGCAACCTTTTTTATTTTATCGTCCATTCCTGCACCATTATCGCTGTAGGTCAAAATTAAGTATTGATCGCGTATGTCAAAATGGATGGTAATCTTGGCATCTGGCGTAGTTGCATTAAAACCGTGTAATAATGAATTTTGGATAAAATTACTGATAATTTGAGCGTATACACCGGGATATGAGTTAAGGATAAGATCACGCTTTCCTTCGAGTATGACCGTTACGGGTATTTTTTTGAGTTTATTATGAAAG
>CANMHZ010000180.1 GCA_947497635.1 Helicobacteraceae bacterium
TCATGAATTTCAGAGGCAACTTCGATTGCCAAGCGTTTTAGCTTTGCGTATTCTTTTTTGTGTTCTTGTTCGGTCATTTCAGACATAATGAATCCTTTTTGGATAAATTATGCAATTTCCATTCATGGTATTAGCTTTTTCAAGCGAATACACCATCACATTAGTCTTTTTATTTTTTGTGTTACAATGTTTTCATAAATCGCTTTATGCGCTCCCCTTGTTTTCAAGGGGTAACTTCCGACAAAATTTCTTATAGACGAAGACGAGGACCGGACGCAAAAACTGCTCACCTTTACCATTTTACTCAAATCCGACATTCTCACCAATATTCGTCACAAAAATCTCTTTTTGACGAAAGTTGGCAATTTTTTAGTTAATTTCTGCTGTCTTTTTGATCTCATTCCACTCATCCTATCGTTTACTCATTTTAATTCAGCCTGTCCCCGTTTTCATTTATTTAAAGCCCATTTTACTTTTATCAATCCCATGTTTATCCGCCAATTGCTCTACATCTGCCAACAATGTACTCTTTGAATCGATTTTCTTTAAAATAAAATCACTGATTACAATGGTATTATAGAGTGATCCTAACTTATCCTTATTGCATTGATCCTCTAAATATTTCGGTATTCCAAACGTAATTTCGGATGTTTGATTATAAAGCCGACTATGATGAGCGATATGGTTTCTAATAGTCGAGAGATGATACAGTGCCGAGTCAAATATCCTCATATCCAAATCATAGCAGCGTGCTATCAATCTCTTTACGGCTGTATTTTTAATGTTTTTAGTCAGCTGCGACAACAATCCAAACGTCATCACCTCTACGCATACCCAAAGCGGTGGCAAATCGTCAGAATAATTTTCACGATAATGTTTGATAAAATCACGATCCTTCTGCCGTTGAATTTCTGATAGTAATTTACTATATGATTGATCGAAATAGTATGTGTTAGTGAAATTTTCTGCTTTGAGCGGGTGCGAACCGTGTGCTTGCGAGAGATAATAAGCGAACTTTGTCTTTGCCGATATTTCAATCGTCTCTAATGCCTGATACAGTAATGCTTTTAAACCGCTATCAAAGAAATAGAGATTGATAATATCTTCGAAATGCAGATTTGTTTCAAAACACTCATCCGATTTTTTAAAAGGGAGCCAATACCCGCTTAATCTATAATAATTGAGATTTAGAAGATGATTTTTTGCCTGTATTTCATCCTGAAACAACATACCACGAGATTTGAGAAGCTCGATTTGTTCGTCAACAGTTTTAAAAGATTTTGGATAAGAAAGAAGTGTATGAGAAGTCATTTATAGTCCTCCCCCTGTGAGCATTGTAAAGAGGCTTGGGAGGCTCTATCAGCGTAATGATAGTCTTTGAAACCTAAATATTCACTAAAGTTTACAAAATGATTCATATAATCATTCCTCTCATTTTAATTCAGTCTGTCCCAGTTTTTTAAATCATGTTTATATTGTCTTTAAATATGTTATACTTTTATTGTACATATTCGAACAGATGTTGTAAGACATTTTGTTTTGACCCTTGGGGTCTTGCCTCGCTTTGGCGGGGCATCTTTCATTTAAAACTTTCATACATTGCTTTTTTGATTTTTCTCCGTATCGGTTCAGGAACCCATTGTAAAACTATCCTTTTAATCCGTACTTTTTTCTCTATTGTCATAATATTATCAACCAAGATAGTTGTATCTTTGTAAAGAAAATATTTGTACTTTTGGTGTTCGAGGATCACACGAGCAGGGTTTTCGGTATCACCGTGCTTAGTCTCAGTCAAAGGAACGACGGTAATAGAGCTGTTGGTGAGATTTTTGGAAATGACGATTGCCATGTGGCGCATTGAAAATTCGTTATCGGTATTAATGCCATACGGATATTTACCCATTAGATCGACGCAATCATGCGGAATCTCTACGTATTTCTTAGGTGTGCCAAACTCCACTTCGATAACCGCCCAGCGGTAGAGTTCGCTCCATTTTACCGACATCTATCTCTCCCCTCCAATCGTTTACTCATCATCTCCCCTCCACAATCCCAATCTCATCCACACTCAATCCATAAAGTGCATAGATCATTATATCAATATCCTCCACTAGATTGGTTATCCATTACCCTTAAAATAATATCCATCTTAAAAAAACAAGAACACTTATTCTCTTGACATCTCTCTCTCTCTCTCTCTGCTAAAATAAACTAAATTTAATCTTAAGGAATTTATGTATGTTTAAGCAAGGTTCATCTCATCATGAGATTTGTTCATTTATATCATCCAAACTAAGTCAAGCTGGGTTATCTCAAAAGCTAACCATTATAGATCCGTATGGGTTAGCCTATGACATTCAAAGACCTAAAAATCTCAAAAATCCCACAACAATTTTAACAGAAATATTGGAACCATTGAGAGGGTGCTTTCATTCTCTTGAACTTGTAATTGGTTTACAAAACTCTACAAATCGTCCAGAACAGCACGTAGATACGCTAAAAAGCAATTTAGGTGTTGATATACAGGTATTAAGAGCACCTTCTTTTCATGATCGCTTTTGGATTGTGGATGACCGTTTAGCATTTATTGTTGGTACTTCACTCAATAGTTTCGGTAATAAGCATTTTTTTATACAAAATAGCTTTTTAGACCATGAAGATACAGAATTATTATTAAACCTATATAGAAATGGAGTAACAAATTAATGAAAAAATTAACCCTCTCCCTCCTATGTACAGGACTCATTACTAGTACTGTTTTAGCCGATGATGTCTGTATTGGAGCCTATAATGCCAATAATTATCCGCAAGCCGCTGCCTGTTATATCCAACAAAGCAAAATAGATCCCTCCTACACGAACTATCTACGTGCTGGAAAATCTAAATTGAAGCAAGGTCTCTATACCGAGGCACTCCCCTACTTCTTAGAAGCAGAAAAAAAAGCGCATGATCTCACTCAATACTCTGTTGTCTACAGTGCATTAGGCGCAATTTATACTTATACAGGGAATTCAGAAAAACAATATTACTACAGTATGAAAGATTTGGAGATTTCCCTCAAAACGGGGGAAAGTCTTGGTTCAGCGTATAGTAATATAGGGATGTATTATATAAATTCCCAACCGCAACAAGCACTTATGTATTTTGAAAAGGCATTGGAATACAAAGAAGAAGCAGAAAGTGCCGTGACTTATAGTAATATGGCATCTGCTTATGGCAAAATAGGCAATCCATCGAAACAAGAGGAACTGGCGTTAAAAGCCATCGCCATCGGTGAAAAAACAGGACAATATACCAAACCCAAATGAAAAACCTGAATCGCGAAAATCAGAAATAAATGGTAGAATAGCAATAAGATGAAATTGATACTAGCCGATGAGCAAAAACAGCAATTAGAGAGACAACACCGAAAAGAGAAGAACGGTAAAGTACGCGAT
>CANMHZ010000181.1 GCA_947497635.1 Helicobacteraceae bacterium
AGACGATAGAAAAACTAGAGGCTAGAGTGGTCGAGTGTGAGAAGGAGATTGATACGATGGTATATGCTCTTTATGGGTTGAGTGCGGATGAGATTGGGATTTTGGAGGGGAAGTTAAAAGAGATATTAGAAGTTACCCCTTGAAAACAAGGGGATCACATAAAGCTATTTATGAGAGTATTATAGCATAAAACAAAAATGGGATATCCGAAATAAACAAAGATGATTTCGAATTGGTAAAGGGGTAACAAAATAGGGATGATACATAAAGAAGAGTTTGGTGAGTTGAAAAAAAGTGTAGCATTAACCCCACCGAAAGAATCGACGGGTCTTCCCGAAGGTAATTAGAGGAAAATTATAGCATAAAATGTGAAAAGTGCGACACTGTCGCACGAATGTTAAAAAGTACAAAAATATGACCCAAAAAGGAAATAAAATGAAAGAAATACTAATCACAAACGACGACGGATACGAATCCGAAGGGTTGCTTGCCCTGATTGATGCGTTAAAAGATTTTGGACATATTACGGTGGTCGCCCCCTCTACGGAAAAATCAGCATGCGGGCATTCTCTGACACTCACTCGTCCTCTTAGCTTTATCAGCGTTGGGGATGATTTTTACAAACTCGATGATGGAACACCAAGTGATTGTGTCTATTTGGCACTTAATTCACTGTTTGAGATACGTAAGCCTGATTTGATCGTGAGCGGGATTAACAAAGGTTCCAATATGGGAGAGGATATTACCTACTCAGGGACGGCGGCAGCAGCGATGGAGGGAGTTCTTCAAGGTATCCCTTCCATCGCTATTTCTCAAGTGATGGATTTTACTCAGCCTGTGGGAGATTTTGCACTTGCCAAAAAAGCGATTCATACCCTTGTTGGAAAAATCTTTGCAGGGGAGTTTCCATTGGGTGAGCGAGAATTTTTAAATGTTAATATCCCCTACAATACGGAAGAACTGACGTTTGAAGTAACCTACGCAGGGTATCGCTATTATGCTAACGATGCCCATTTACACCGTAATCCACGTGGATTAGAATACTATTGGTTGGGACTACATCCACTTGAGTATAAACCGCGTGCTAATCGTGAAGGACACTGTGATTTTGAGGCGATTGAAGCAGGAAAAGTATCCGTGAGTCCAATCAAGCTTGATTTGACGGCGTATAAATCAATGAAAAAATTAAAAGAGTGGCTGTGAAGCATTCGCGTACAAAATTGGTTTTTGGTGAAGAGACGTTTGAAAAACTTCAAAACGGCAAAATCCTCCTTTTAGGGGTCGGAGGTGTTGGAAGTTTTTGTCTTGATTGTCTTTATCGTTCGGGTGTACGAGATATTACCATTGTCGATTTTGACCGTTATGACCTCTCTAACCAAAACCGTCAAATGCACTCGGAGGCTCACGAAGGGGAGCTAAAAGTTGATGCGCTTAAAAGTCACTATCCTGAAGTAATCACTATTTCTGAGAAAATTACCCCAGAATGGGTTGAAGCGTTTGATTTTGAGCCGTATGATTTGGTGCTTGATGCGATTGATGATCTACGTGCCAAAATTGCCGTTATCGAAAAATGTTATCCGAAACTTATCAGTGCGGTAGGTTCTGCAAAACGGCTTGATCCGACCAAAGTTGAAATACGCCCTTTGAAAAAAACAGAAGGGGATCCTTTTGCTTCCAAGCTTCGGTATGAGCTGCGAAAACGAAATTTTAAAGGGGATTTCCCGTGTATTTGCAGTAGCGAACTCCCGTGTATCAAAGAGAAGGGGAGTTTTGTAGGGGTAACAGGGACATTTGGATTGGCGATGTGCTCATTGGCGTTGCGACGGCTAGGAGATTAGCCAAACACCCTTTTAAGATCAATGAGGTAATGTTTGAGATTTTCCAAATGCGCTTCAATGATTCGACTATCGTTTCCTGTTTTGACGTAGGTATTGAAATCGATAAGAACATCGGACACGCCCCCTGTACCTAAACTGGTAGAGGAGCCTTTGAGACTATGAGAAATAGTTTCGATTCTTGCATGATTTTTTTGCTGAACAGCTTCCTCGAGTGCTGGCAGTTCAGAATTAAACTGTTCAATTAACTCACCGATAAACATATCCGCTTCTTCTTGCGAAAGACCCAAAAGGTCAACAGCCCGAGCATTACTAAAAGGTTTGTATATTTTTGAAGGCAACTCAATAGGGGGTATTTTTATTTCTGCTGGTGTAATTATGGGTTGAATGTGCAACGAGGAAGGCTCTTGCTTTTTGCACGAGAGCGTTTCACGGGGATGTTTTTTTCTAACTAAGAGATATATAAACGACACAGTCACTAATAAAAGGACGATAATAATAAGATAAATTGAGAGTGTCACGTCAATCTCCCCTTTGATTTCCAAGAGCGCGTATAATTTTATTCAATATTTTTATTGAATCACCTTAAGAGGGTTTACATACGAGTGCAAATTCAATTATAACTATAACTCCACCCACTCAATCCATCCTTCGCCTCTTTAAACCCTTGCGAATCCCCTAAAAAATCAATAATATGCATCAATCTCCACGGAATCGTATTTGCCTCAGCCTCATCGAGAATATGACGGGGCATTGGGGTCTCTTGAGAGGTGACGGCAAACGCAATACGTTCCAAATTACTCAGAACATGAGACGTTTGGGTAATGGCGTGCTCTTGACAGAATTTTGCCAACAATTGGGATTTGACTGCTTCAGGAATAGTATCAGAGGTGTTTAAAAAAATACTAAAATGAAGCGGAAGTTCAGGAGCTGCCATCATCGAGGGAGCCGCCATGATAATATACTCGACATTTTCGAGATGTTTCTCTATTTCATTGGGGGAGAGGTAGGTATGAATATTGAGAGGTTTGGCTTCAAACATTGGTAGTGTTCCCGTTTAGTATTTTTTCGATCAAAGAGGTAATCCCAATATGGAGATTATAATTAGGGATTGGAAAATCGAGATTTTCGTCGATGAGATTCACCGTGTAACCGCTCAAATAGGTTCCGAGTTTTTCCAAATCAATTGGTTGATAGGTATCGGATTTGATTTTTGTACGGACGAGCATGAGGGCATCATTGCTTTTTGCAAGGGTAAAGGCAAGGGTTTTAAGGCTCATAAGATCACACCAGCGCAAGAATAAAGCAGGGGTTAATTCAGCTACAGCTTTCCCCTCAGGATCAAAAAGGAGATGCTGATCGCGCAGAGGAATAAGGACGCTCAAAATCGCTTCACAATAAGGAAGCGTTTTTTTTGCCCAAAAAGGAGCTTCATCAAGACGCTCAAGTGTTACCGTGATCGCACCTATAATAGCGTGTGGTTCACCCGATTTGAGTAGAGTGGACATGGAGTTTAAAATCATTATTTCCCCCTAAGTTTTTGGAACTGTAACCTTTTTTGTATAATACCTCTATTAATACAAAAGGGTGAACAAAT
>CANMHZ010000182.1 GCA_947497635.1 Helicobacteraceae bacterium
GTGCTTGTGCGACGGATGCTGTGAGCTGTTTGACTTGAGCCTCTTGCGCTTTAATCTGGTCGGGGCGTTTGGAGAGCTTGGCGACTTGCAATGAATCACGCAACTCATTTACTTTTCCTTGGGTGCTTTGTGCGAGAGCCGTTGAGGTATCAAAGTCTGTTTTTGAGAGGGCATTGGCATTATAGAGCTGAGTATTACGATTGAGTTGCAACTGAGCATTTTCACTGTTGGCTACTGCTTGTGTCAGTTGTGCTTCGATCACTTTTATCTCTTCGAGGCGTGCCCCTTTTTGAGCATCATTGAGTGTTGATTGGGCAACGGCTAGGGCTGATGAAGCTTGTTGAAGTGCCAACATCTCATTGTCACACTCCAGTGCAAAAAGATTAGAACCATACTTGACATTATCACCCCGTCTGACAAATAGCTTATCAAGTCTCCCGCTTTGAGAAGAGGAGATATTGACAAACTCCCCCTCTGCGTAGCCTTGATATATTCTAGGATTATTTTTGTCGCACCCAACGAAAAATAAGATTACAAATAAAAAAATAGATAAAAAAGTCATGGTATGTTTCATCGGATTATTATACATAGAAAAATATTAAATAGGGAAGATTAGTAAGACCCCCTTCTTGTATTCTTTGGAGAGTAAAAAAAAAGGTCGAGGGGTAATTAATCCCTCGACCTTAATCTTACTGCTCCATTGAATACAAGAAAAGTGATATTAACAAAAAAATTATAGCTGTTGGAAATAGATAAGTCAATAGCTATGTATGGGATTTGTTCCCAAACACCCCGCCACATACCCGCTAGAAAACGACCATTGCAAATTGTACCCACCGCATGGGCCATCAAGATTCATCACTTCACCGCAAAAATAAAGCCCACGTAAAACTTTGCTCTCCATCGTTTCAGGGCATATCTCTTTGAGAGAAACGCCTCCACGGGTAATCATTGCCATTTTAAACCCATCATGCCCGATTACTGTGAGGGGTGTCCATGCGAGAAGTTTGAGGAGCTTATCACGCTGTATCCCTTCGAGTTTATTAAACCCTTCATCAGGATTGGCATCGGCTAAAAGACACAGTTCCCGTGCGACCGATTCGGGGAGCAGGGTCATGATATGCGTGAGGGTTGACTGCTCAGGATTCTTATAAATCTGATCTTTGATATGGGTGCGCAGTTGCTCTTCATTCATCCCTTTGGTCATATTGATAAGCAATGGCACGGAGCCATATTTTTCGATCAACGGGGTAATCTCACGGGAAACATCGAGGACGACGGGTCCACGGATACCGTTTTGGGTAAAGATGAGATCCCCATGGGCACGGATATTCTTCCCCTTTGGGTGGTCAACACGGATTTGGACTTTGGGTATCGTATCGGCACGACAATTGGCACCCCAACTCTCTTGGGTACGCAATGGCATCATCGCAGGATAAAGTTCCGTGATTTTATGCCCTACGGCAGACGCTATTGTAAAACCGTCCCCCTCGGCACCCAATTGGGGATAACCAAGCCCCCCAGTAGCAAGGATGACGTTTAACGCATTATAGGTTTGCGATTTCGTACTCACCCCACTCACACGTTCGCCACTGTATTCCAGTCTCTCCACTCGTGCCGAACATACGAGTGTAACCCCTAATCGCTCCATCTCTTCTTCAAGAGCGGTAATAATACTCACCGAACTGTGCGAAACGGGAAAAACACGGTAACCATCGGGGGCATGACTCTCCACCCCAATTTCGGCAAAAAAAGCCATTAACGCTTTATGGTCAAAAGAACTCAAAGCAGGGGTCATAAATCGCCCATCCCGTCCGAATCGTCCCATGAAATCTTCATTGGAGAGGGTATTCGTCAGATTGCACCGTCCCCCTCCTGTAGCTTTGAGCTTGGAGGCAATTTTGGGAAGTTTTTCGAGAAGTAATACGGTGTTGCCATTGCGTGCAGCGGTAATAGCCGCGATGAGACCCGCGGCACCTGCACCGACGATGATTAGGTTATAAGAAGTTTTGGATGATGTTTGCATAGTGGTATTATAGCAACATCAATAAAACTCTAATCTCCCTTACCGTATAATCACACCAATAATCCGATAAAATATTTTAATATTTCACGAAAAGGATCAAAAATGACAAAAACACGTGTTGATGATATGCTCATTGAAATGATTACTCCCAAAGTCAAAGAGATCGAAGAGAAATTTAGTCGTGGCGAGGGTTTGACGCAAGAAGATATTCATACACTATTACTTAAAAGTCAATATAATCATATCAATCATTTAGATGATAAACTCAACGAAGTAACGGCGGATGTTGCAAGTTTGAAAGGTGATTTTAGAACTTTTAAAGCAGAGTTAATTGGAGATTTTGAGAAACGTATGGGTTTTATGGAAGTTAAGTTTTCAGGAGTTGAAACGAAGTTCTCGGGACTTGAAACCAAGTTCGCAGGGCTTGAAACCAAGTTTGAATCGGCGCAAGTAAGGATGCAAGAAACCATTGTATCAACAATGAAATGGTACATTGGTGGGGCAGGGGTTGTTCTTGTTCTCCTCAAGGCACTTGATATTTTTGTAAAGTAGTTTTCCATCACTCAGTGCTCCGACACGGAATCCATAACATACTATAAAAAGGCACCCCTTGATGAAAAAACTACCGATTGGAATATCGACCCTCAGTAAAATTATCGAAGGTAATTATCTTTATGTGGATAAAACAAAAATAGCCTTAGACTTAATCGAAAACAGCGGAGGATATTATTTCCTAAGCCGCCCCCGAAGATTCGGTAAATCTTTATTCTTGGATACTCTTAAGACTATTTTTAATGGAGAAAAAGAGCTTTTCAAAGGGCTTTATATTTATGATAAATGGGAGTTTGAAAAATATCCTGTGATAAAAATCAGTTTTGGAAGCAGTGGAGCCAAAAGTGTATATGATTTGCACAAAGAAGTTTTTGCACTACTTGATAGTAATCAGCAAGATTTAGACATTATTTGCCCCAAAGAGTTTGAATTTAAATTTTGTTTCCAAAAACTTATCAAAGAAACCTATTTAAAATACAACCAAAAGGTTGTTATTTTAGTCGATGAATACGATAAGCCCATCTTGGATAATATCGAAAATACTGAAATCGCAAAAGAGATACGAGAAGAATTAAAAAGCTTTTACAGTGTTATAAAAGATAGTGATGAGTTTGTAAAATTCGTCTTCATAACAGGAGTGAGCAAGTTTTCCAAAGTCTCTCTTTTCTCTGGACTCAATAATATTGAAGATATAACCCTCAATCCCAAATACGCCACGATTTGTGGTTATACCCAAAAGGATGTGGAAACAACATTCGCCAAACACCTCAAAGGACAAGATTTTGCGAAAATCCAACACTGGTATAATGGCTATAAGTTTCTAGGCGAGGGTGTTTAC
>CANMHZ010000183.1 GCA_947497635.1 Helicobacteraceae bacterium
TTTTGCCCCTTGCACTGCTTCATCCACTGTTTTAATGGAAGCCTTGAGAAACTCTCCTGCTTTTCTTTTGAATGCTTCTAACTCCAACCGTCCACTTTGCAACAACTCCGCCAACGGCTCCAACCCTGCCGCAATCGCCGATGCTGCACGGGTGTTTTTCTTCTCTTTAAAGGGGCGATAAATATCCTCTAATATTTGAAGCGTTTGAGCACCATTGATCTGCGTCGTAAGCTCTGGGGTACAATGCCCCCGCTCTTCGATGAGTCGGCGCACCTCCTCTTTTCGCTCCAGCAGTTTTTTCGAGTAGGCATAAACAGTCTCAAACTCTCTCAACTGTTCATCCGACGCTCCCCCTGTCATCTCTTTGCGATAACGAGCAATAAAAGGGATAGTGGAACCCTCTTCGAGAAGTTTGAGTATAGCCTCAACGTGGTTTTGTGTAATGCCCGTTTTTTGGGTGAGTAGGTTAATAAGAGGTGTCATTGGTTTGTTCCTTTAGTGCTTGCCGTAGTATCTCACTCACGGTTTCTTTTTCAAATTGTGTTTTAAATTTTACACATAGTGTTCCATTGAGTGTACCAAATAACATTTCGGCGTGTTTGATTTTTTGCGCTTCTTCGGTGTAAAGGGAACGTGATGTTTTATCTTTGGTCTCTACCACGAGATTTAGAGTTTGTTTTCCATCGGTACTTTTAACCACGTATGCAAAATCGGGGGAATAGGTTCCACCCCCAGAGACAGGTATTCTTATCGAATTTTTGGGTATTTTAGTAAACACCACAACTTCTTTAATCTCATTTTCAATGTTCTCTTTTTCCAAATCAGAATCATAAAAAAGTGCATCAAAAAGGTAATTATCAGCCACTTTATCCTTTGAAAAGTGAACGCCTAAATCGTGCGCATTAATCTCTTCTAGCACTTTGCCATTTTCATCGGTAAATTTGGTCGGGTGAAGAGCGTTGGATACTTTGTTGTAGCCTATGGAAAATTTGTTGATTGAGTTATCAAGCAAATATTTCCCCAAACCGCTTTTGATAGTGCGTATCGTCCCTCGGTTTTTGTAGAGATTAATATCAATATTCCCTCGTATCTCACAAAAGACAGTATGCAATGTCGTAGCATTCACGCTGATTTCACTTGCAAGATTGAAAAGAAACTCAGAATAGCTCATTGTAACGATTGGCATAATGGTATTATCAATACTGTCCCTATTTTTACTATATACCATGCTATTCTCAAACATCAGTTTACTCGAATGGGTGACCATACCTGAGGGTTTAAACGTGTTTGCGTTCTCTAAAAAATACCCTTTTAGAAGTTGCGAGAATGCCTCTTCACTCTCTATGCGGTATTCCAAAACTACTTTTTGGTTAATCATCTCCCACAGTTGTTTAAGTTCATCGTATTTTCCCGTTCGCATGGTAGCTTTTGGTCGCGGTGCGTTGTCGCCGCTTCGGATTTTATCCCCCTTAAGAGCATCCACGAAAACAAGAGGGAAGAGTGTTTTGAGCTGTTCAAATCCACCTTCTTCAAACTCATTATCACGATCAATCAGTTCTAATTTATCAAGGCGACGCAAGAGTTCTTTTTTACTATTTTCGAGAGGATATTTTTCCAGTATCTTTTCGATAAGCGACTCGTTTAGTTTCGCAGGTGCTACGATTTCACTCATCCCTGATTTATCGTTGATCTCACTCACCAATTGCGTCACGAAATCTGACTCCGTAAAATCGACGTAATAGTGCAAATCAAACTTTTCATCACCATTTGCTCGGCTCATATATTCATTGACAGGGAGGCGTAATCCCCGTCCTACCTCTTGGAGTTTTGAAGTGACACTTCCGCTGCTTCGGAGTTTGCATATTTGAAAAACATTCGGATTATCCCACCCCTCACGTAATGTCCATTTAGAGAAAATAAATCGTCGAACATTATCCAGACTCAAAAGAGCCTCTTTATCGTGCAAAATCTCTTCGATCTCTTTTTCGATTTTTTCATCGCTTTCGGAGTTATCTTTTGAAAAATATCCCCCATGGGTGAGAGAAATATCACGGAGACTTTTTTCGAGATAGCTTTTGTAAAACGGATGCTCTTCGACTTTTAAAAGTTTTTCAATATGTGCTTTTAAGAGAGTTTCAAATTTGGTTTTAAGTGAACCGCTGATGTTATGCCCCTCACGATACCCCTCAATATCATCAATAAAAAAGAGACTTAACGGTTTGATTTTTACCTCTCTCGTAAGATACTTTTTTTCAAGTTCAAAATGTTTTGTCAGTGCTTTTTGGATCATTGCATCTTGGAGACTTTGGGAATAAGAATAGGGGTTGATTTTATCCCCTTTACGTAACTCCAAACCATTGGAGAGTAAGAGCACGCTTTTGTTCATGTTTTCAATGATTAGACCAGACATTTCACTGTGCAGAATACTGAGACTCTCTTTTTTGGCTAAGGCAAAGCGTCTCTCTTTCCCATCTTTCGTGAGAATAAATATTGCCTCTGTTCCATCAAGCTCTTTGAGGGCAACAATACTTTCATCGCTGTTTTCAAACTGCTCTACATACGTCACGACCCCTTTGACGAGATCTTTGTTAAACGCTTCGACCGCAGTGAGCCGATAAATGAGATTTTCAAATTTTTCATCAAAAGTCGCCCCGTATCGAAAAATCATTTGGGCATTAAATTTTTGGATATTGTCCCATGTTTTATTTCCTTGCGCAAACTTATGAGGTTCATCAATAATGACAAAAGGGGCTATAGAGGCGATAGCATCAAATGGATTGTTATATTTATCAAAAAGTGTCGTATCTACCGCTTTACTAATAGTATCAGAATTTATCATCCCTGCATTGATGACCAAAACGTGGATAATTTTAGAGCTGTTTTGCGCCTCTACAAACTGCTTGATGGCTTGGGGAATACTACTTTTCTTATTTTTCTTAGCCCCCTTCTTGCTCTCCACAAGATAGGTTTTGATCTCACTGTCGTACGTATCTCTAAAATGCTCTTTGGCGGAGGTGCTTTTGAGAAAATTCATCGTCCCAGCTTTGATAGAGAGGGTGGGAACAACAACAATAAATTTGGAAAAATTGAAATTTTTATGCAGCTCAAACATCATCTTGGCATACGTGTAGGTTTTCCCCGTCCCCGTTTCCATCGAAATATCCAAAATTTTTGATTTGTTAAAAAGATTGGGTTCAATACCGTTTTCTTGTTGCATTTTTCGGATGTTACTACTAAATCGGTCTCGTTGAAGCACCACTTTGGGATTAGCAACGTGAGAGAGTACAACATCCGAAACTTTGTGCATTTCCAAATTATTAAAAACACCCAGCACTGATTCCACCGCCCGCACTTGATGTTCGAG
>CANMHZ010000184.1 GCA_947497635.1 Helicobacteraceae bacterium
CGTAAACATCCCTATTTGTTTAGCAGAGCGTTCAATCAAATTTTTAGTGAGAATATCGGATTGCTCTTGTTGCGTATAGACCTCTTGGTGCTTCCATCTCTGAATTTCTCTCGCAACCGTTTTAGGATCAAAACCTTCTTTGAGAGTCAAAACAATCGTATTGACCGTAGCCGTTGAAACACTGTTTCCTCCACGGAAGCGGTCATTGCGAATTTGCTCGTTGCTAAACAAAAATTGCAACTCTTGCGCCTCATGAAGATCCAGATACACCATCGGATCACCGCCTGAAGAGACAGCTTTGTGTGTCATTCCGACAACCGTATACGTTTCACGTCCCAGCGGTATAGAATCTCCGAGCTTAAATCCTGTTTTGGTATCAACGATGATCTCTTTGTGAGGGATTTGGATGGAACGTCCAACACTTAGAATATACGGTGCATAACCGCTAAACACATCATAGCCCAAGGCAAATACCCGTATGGGCATTTTAGCGTGCGAAATTTGAAGGCTTTGAAAGGTGATAGGATGCACCTCATTCACCCCTAAAAATCCTTTGAGCGAATATTTGAGATCTTCATGCAAACGTGAATTTTCGGCAAAAGGTCCCAGTGTATCTTTTTGTACCACCCATAAATCCGCAGCTATATCATTGGGGACGATCATCGCGTCGTGCACCATCCCCCGATAGACGCCTATCATGATTAAAACTACCCCGATAAGCATCCCGACACCCAATGCGGTAACGATAAACTTGCCCAGTGAATGGGAAATATCACGTTGTGCGAGGTTAATCATAATTGTGTTTTAGACTGAGATGAAGTATCGATAACCGCTTCCGCTTGCTCACCGATATGAATCGGATTTGGAAGAGTATCCAAAGCAATGTATACGACACGCTCTTCCGTCATACGATCACTTTCCACCCCGATTCGAACAACTTTACCCGT
This sequence comes from Helicobacteraceae bacterium, assembly GCA_947497635.1. Taxonomy (GTDB): domain Bacteria; phylum Campylobacterota; class Campylobacteria; order Campylobacterales; family Sulfurimonadaceae; genus Sulfuricurvum. Next base: position 948 of record CANMHZ010000184.1, read on the forward strand.
AAATTTTTGATCCGGAAATGATCTGAGAGTCACTGTCGCACTCTGCCCTTGTTTTACTTTTGCGCTTTGACGCTCATCGATGTAGGTTTTAATCCACAGTGTTTTGGGATTGGCTAGCCGAAACACTGCCATCCCGGCACCTACAGTACTCCCTGCCTCAAAATCACGCGAAACGACGATTCCATCAAACGGTGAACGTAAAATCAAATCATCGATTCTCTCTTGTTGACTCGTGCGTGTCGCAAGAGATTTTTCAATGTCATATTCAAAGCTTTTTAGGTTTTCTCTGGCACTCATCAGTTGTGCAGCAGCACTTTGGGAAAGGACTTGCGCACTGTCAAATTCGGCTTGCGTGACAAAGCCCCCTTTTAAAAGTGTCGTGTAACGAGAGAGCGTCGTATCGGCTAGATTCTTTTTAGCTTTTAAATCCTCGATAATCGCCTTTTGAGATCCCAATTGAGCATGACTTTTAGCAATCGTCGCCGTGCTCTCTTGTAAATTTCCGCGCAGTTCTGAGATTTCCATTTTAGCTAGCACTTGCCCCGCTCGAATCACATCTCCCTCATCGGCAAATAATGCCTGAATCTTGGACGTTGTTTTGGGAGCGAGCACCACTATCTCTTTGGCTTCAATCGTCCCTACACCACTGACAAACATTACATTAGGTGCTTTACTAACCATTACATCAGGCGTTTTTTGTACTTGCAACTTTACATATACTACAACAGCTGCCGCTGCAAAAATGACCAAACCTATCCAAACATATTTATTTTTTATCATCATTTTCACCTTGATTGAGTAGTTTTTGCACGTGTGCATACACGCTTATTTTTTGATATTTTACTTGAGCCAACTCACATTTTGCATTTTCCAATGTACTTTGAGACTCCAATACATCCACATACGTTGCCAATCCTTGCGCATATCGTCCCGTAATGAGCTGCAATGATTTAGACGTTGCTTCGATGACACTCTCTTTGGATTTTATTGATATATCCGCACGCTTGAAATCTCGATACGCGCCATACATTTCTTGCCACAATAGACGCTCAGTATTTTCAAACTCTTTTTGGGCTATCGTATAGGCAATGCGGCTTTTTTGAGCTTCTGAGGAGAGTTTCCCGCCATCATACAGCGGTATCGTCCCCACAACTCCTGCTTGATAGCTGTCATACGTCGAGAGAGAATTATCATAACCATACGAACCCACGAGTGCAATATTTCCATATTTTTCATGACTCGCCGCATTTGAGAATGTTTTAGCAGCGTCAATAGACAAACGTAAGGCTTTTAACTGAGGATTATTATCTCGTAATTTTTGTCGCAGTGTTTCTATCGAGATATTTTGGAGTGCCAAAGATTCGCAGCGCTGATCTAGTACAGAGGGATTCACACTCACAAGCTCATCATTGCCGATCAAAATTCCCAGAGACAAAGACCCCTTTTCGTGGTCAATCTTGGCTCGTAGGGCTCGATCTTGTGATTCTAACAAAGATGCCTTAAACCGCAACTCATCCGCCTCAGTTTTTAATCCATTTTTTCGCAGATTAAAAGCTTGTGTGAACTGACTCTCATAAAACTTTACCGAAGCCTCTGCCGTATCGATCAATGCCGCAGACGTTGCAACACCATAATACGTATTCCAAACTTTTTCGATGAGTTCATTTTGAGTTAACTTTTTCATCGAACCGGCACCCTCTTGCAGACGTAAAGCCCAATCATAACGATCACGAGAACGTCCGAAATCCCATAACGAATACGATCCGCTAATGTCCCCATGAAAACTATCATTTTGTTTAGTCGAAAACGTTCCATTGGTTGGGATGACAAACGTTTTGGTTGGAAAATAAGCAGCATTTGCATCGATACGAGGATACAGTGCCGCATCAGCACTCTTGGCGCTCTCTATCGCGCTCTCGTATTGCAGTGATGCGACTTGGGCATTGGGGTGTATTTTTAGCGTTTTTTCAATCGCTTCATCCAGAGTTAAAGCACTACCGCTCGCACTGAGGTAAAAAAAGAAAAAAATGGTGTTTAATCGCATGCAGTTCCTATTCATAAAGTAATTTTATTACTTGCTTTGCTTCATCTCATCTTGAAGTTTTTGACGCTCTTGGGGAGTCATATTTTTCATCCGTTTTTGCATCTCTGCTTTAAATGCAGGTAGTTCCCAAAAAGATAACGTCGGGCGCAAGGCTTTCATCTCTTCCAAACTTTTACCGCTGTAATCGCTCGCAAAAGCTATTCCTGTACTGAACAATAAGATTGTAATCCATTTTTTCATGATATTCCCTTCTTAATGAATACAACAATTGTACGATATAAATACGAAACGAATATGAATTTATGCTACAGTTTCAAAAAAATAGTACACCAAGGAAGGATAGAACGTGAAAGTTGCATTGCTTGAAGATGA
>CANMHZ010000185.1 GCA_947497635.1 Helicobacteraceae bacterium
ATTTCATCTGTTGGTGCATATTCTTGGAGCAATGTTCCGATTTGAATTAGTAGCTTGTCCCCGTGTGAGAGACCAAATCGACTATTAATATACTTGAACCCTTTGATGTCGAATTTCAGTAAGGAAAGACGAAGTCCTTTTGCAATCCCTTTTTTGATTAAAATAAGTAGCGCATTACGATTGAAAACTGAGGTTAATGGATCTTTGTAAAAAAAGGTATTACGTGCAAGCTCAAGATAGGGGAGATAGATACCATCACTGTCTTCAGGAACATGGTACTTCTTTATCTGTTCTAAAAATATTTCGGTTAAAAAAGGGTCAATATGCCCTTCCTCGACCATTTCTAACATTAGAGCTATGACTTTCGCACTTTCCATCCCTTCACGGTAAACTCGTCGGCTAGTCAGAGCATCATAAATGTCAGCGATAGCTAAAATACGAGCACCCAATGGGATATCTTCACCTGCAAGACCATCAGGATACCCTTTTCCATCCATTCGTTCGTGATGATGGCGGACAAGAGGAATGAGATGTTTCCATGCGTCCATTCGTTCAAGGATGATTCCAGAGAGGGCACTATGCTGTTGAATCAGTGCATATTCAGCGGTTGTTAGACGATCGGGTTTGAGCAAAACAATATCAGGAATACCAATTTTTCCTAAATCATGCACCCACCCTGCAAAATAAATATCGCGTATCTCCTGATCTTGAAGTTGGAGCGTTGTGGCGAGTTGCGCAGCAAGATAGGCTACCCGCTTCGAATGACCCTTGGTATAAGCATCTCTTAGCTCGATGGTTGCCACCAATGCGTCAACTGCTTGCGTCTCATTATTATCGTTTTTTAACAACTCTTCCATAACACTCTTTTTATTCTCCAATAGAATCCCTACTTCCCTGTTTTGTCTCTTTCGGAGACATTTTTAGATTCTACTCCAAGGAAACTTAAATTGCTATCGACCTAATTATGGTAAAATTGATCTTAATTTAGAAAAAGGTAGAGTATGAAAAAACGATTTTGGGCGTATGGAGCCTTAGTGGCGGTGAGTGTCTATGCAGCTGCTGGATTTCTAGGTGTTCCGTATCTCCTTAAAAATAGTGTTCCCGAAAAAGTAGCCGAGGCGAGCGATGGGGGGCGTTTTAGTATTGAATCAAGTTCTTTTAACCCCTTTACTCTTCGCCTATGCGTGAAAAAACTCTCTTTCAAAACGCCGAATAATAATGATTTTGTGGCAGTTGAACAATTGATAATCAATGTTGATTTATTGGACTATCTGTCGAAAAAGCGGATAGTGATGGATACGTTTGAGATTACGAATCCTCATATTATGGTTCAAAAAGATAGTAACGGGACGATGAATTTCGGATGGCTCCTCGGAAGTGAAGAGACGAATGAGACGAAGGAAGCCTCGAAGCCTTTACCGTTGTCTATTCATAACTTTACCCTCAAAGAAGGGGTGATTGAATATTTTGATAAAAGCGAAGGGCGAGATTATCATCAAAAGATTGCATCTCTAGGGTTTTATCTCGAAAATATTGATTTGAAAGATGTTTCGAATAATCACGGCGTAATGCGTCTCTATGCCACCATCAATGAGGGGGGATTTATTGATCTACGGGGAAAAATCTCAGAGATAAATCCGTTTGCACTTCACGGAAGTGTTGCGCTTGAGTCGGGGGAACTCTCAACATTTTGGAGCTATTTTAAAGACAAACTCCCCATTGAAGTGACGAAGGGAAAAATGGGACTTCGGTTGGATTATGAACTCAATACCGATGATATTAACGCGACTAAACTCTCTCATCTTTGGGTGAATGTGGATAATGTCCATGTTGTCCCTAAGGGGGCGAACCGTAATCTTTTGCGTTTGGAGACAATGAAGCTGGAAAATGGGACGGTGTTTCCACTACGTAAGGAATTAAATGCTGATCGTTTTAGCCTAAATGGGTTAGATGTCAGTGCGTCACGTTCACGCACAGCGGTGATTGATTGGTTGGACTATATAGAGCAGATCAACAAAGCGTTCCCCGAAGATGAGAATGAGACAAAAGTGCCATGGAACGTCATGATTAGTGATGTAAACCTTGAAAATATGGGGGTTACGTGGAGCGATCATCAACCAAAAATTCCCTACATGGCAACCATTGGAGGGATAACGCTTTCTTCACAACAACTCAGTAGTGATCTCCAAAAGCTTCTTAATGGGCAATTGAACACGGGGAAAGTAGAGGTGCATACCCTCCGTGATAGTAAAAAAATCGCTTCTCTCGAGAATATTGCCGTAGAGGGGATAGCCCTAAATCGCGAAGCACAAAATGCCCATATTCAAAATGTGAGCATCAATGGAATAACAACATCCCTCAAACGGCTCAAAGATGGGACGATTGATCTTCAGCAATTGAGTGCCCCCTCCCCTAAAACGAAGACTCAAGCAAAAAAATCGGAGGAGAAACCGTGGCAGTATCGTGTCGATAATTTTGGGCTGAATAATGGAAAAATCGGATTTATTGACACCCTCCCCGCCCAAGCCGTGGCAGTAAATATTGACAATCTTTTCTTAGCTGTGCAGGGATTTTCGAGCAATCCAAAAGAGACGATGAAAATAGAGAGTCGTGCGAGGATCAATGATAAAACAACCTTAAGAATTGCCTCCAAACTTCGTCGTGAAACATTGCAAAGCACGGGAAATTTCGAACTAACTCATTTTCCCCTCCCCCTTATCGACCCTTATATTGAGCCTAGTAGCTATGCGGCATTAAGTCGGGGTGATCTAGGGATTAAGGGGATTTACTCCTTTACTCTAGCAAAAACCTCTGTGGCTGGGAAACTCTCTCTTAACGATTGGGTAGTGGAGGATCGACGGGATAAAAGTGTCGTGTTGGGGTGGAATCGTATCGGGGTAACACCGTTCAAATATGCCTATCCTGATAATCGGCTCAAAATAAATCATCTATCGGTGGACGGACTTTATACCAATATCCTTATCGATCAGAACAAAACAGTTAATTTTGCAACGCTAAGTAAAGCTCCTAAAAGCGATACAAACGAGAGCAATGCGACGACGAAAGGGGGCAACACTTTTGGTCTGGATATTGTGAAGCTGGCGGTGTCGAACAGTAGCGCCACGTTTAGTGATCTCTCTCTCCCCTTGCCGTTTAAAACCACTATCCATGACTTGAGCGGAGAGGTGTTGGGGATCTCAACGACTCAAAATGTCTCTACCATCGTAAAACTTCGAGGGGGAGTCGATGCGTATGGATTGGCGAAAATAGATGGATCGCTCAATACGAAAGACCCCAAAGGCTTTACCGATATGCACGTGGCATTTGAAAATCTGGAACTCAAGAACTATACCCCCT
>CANMHZ010000186.1 GCA_947497635.1 Helicobacteraceae bacterium
TTTCTCCCTTATCCACATGCGTACCACATCGTACTTTAGAGATAAAGATCCCGGCTCGTGATGCTTTGAGTAGTGTCATAGTATTGGGATCGATAATATTGCTCGTACGTCCCTCAAAAACACTATGCTCTAGTAACCCTCGCTTAGAAAGAAAACGAACCAATGCAGTGTGAACTTCATCACTATCGTTTTGGTCAATTGCACCATTTTTTCCAAACACAATCGAAAATGCTTTCGTTTCCCACAGTTGCCAATTGTATTGGAGCATTGCGGTCTCTATAGGATCGTAGGGGCGATAATGGATAAAACTGATTCCTAAGTCTTTGGCAGACTCCAAATCTTCATAACCACTTTTGATGAGCTTCACGTATGGCAAACACATCCCCTGATCCCGACGACCCTCTAAAATAATCCCGTAATCATACCCTTTGAGGGTATCAAAAAGACGCGCAGCAATCCGCTGAGTTGTTTCCCCTTCATGGTATCCAGGGAACATCATATTCATATCGGTCTTATCCAATGGCCAGTTTTTCTCTCCCATATTGAGAGCGTATGCGTTAACGGCAGGGATAACAAGGATTTTCCCAATTATCTTCCCTTCTTCTTCTTTGATGCGTAAATACTCCACCAATCCCGATGCTACATAAAGCTGATTAACATGATCACCGCTCATGGCTCCGACTATGGCAAGGGAAGGTCCTTTGATATTCTCTTCTCCAAACAAAAATCCCTCAATGCGCAATGGTGCTCGATTAGGAGATTCTAGTGTTACTATATCAAAACGCTTCATTGATTTTCTCCGAAAATTCGTCCAACTAATGAGCCCTCATAGACGATAGGATAAGCTCTAAGGGTAAATAAAATCCCCCCAATGGGTGCAATCACTTCATCCAATACTTCACCGCTGAGAGCACTTACAATATGTCCTACGACACATCCCTTTTCTATCATCTGACAATGTTCAATGGCAGGAACAAAAAGTCCAGGTCGTGTTGCATTTAAATACGCCACCTCGCCGATATGCGATTGTATAGGAAAACGAACATTAAGAGGTTCAATATCCAAAATTCCCTCATGCGCCATCAGATTCAACAATCCGTCAAGCAACTGGTGCCCATACGCCTTGCCCAAACGCATTCCAACACCCATCTCTACTACAAGGGTTTTAGTTCCAATAGTATTCATCGCATGTGCAAATGTTGACTCAAGAACCGTTACCGCATCATGCACCCACACAAAATCAATATTAAGAAGATTCGCCAAGGGGACGAGACTCTCTTCTTGAGCCTTTGCGATACGTACCTGAGGGATTTCGCGTAAAAAAACATTTGAAGAGTGAATATCAATGGCGAAATCAGACCCTCGCATCACATTGACTACTCCATCAGCAATCTGAGCAGGAAGAAAATCATTTTTACTTCCTGGAAATGTACGATTAAGATCCACGTCATAAAAAGGGATAGAGCGAGTAATACTGTCTAGCCCCAACGAATTGATTGCAGGATAAATATCAACGGTTCCTCGAATTTTTTCAGGATTTTGACGCAACCATTCTCCGAGCAAGAAACAAACATATTGCCCCTCTAACTCATCTCCATGTATACCACTTACAACAGAAATACGCTTAGAACTTTCCCCCTTTGTGGGGACATAGCGACATCTCTGAATCCGAAAAGATTCTCCTACAGGAAGTTCAATGGTAAAAACTTCTTCTATCAGCCCCATGCTCACCCCTGCGATTGCGATTGAGAGGATGTCTTATCAGCAATAACACGACCAATAACTCCATTCACACCATCAAGCACTTCAGAAACATCTGTTGAACTAATAACAAGCGGTTGATAAGAGTCATTAAGCCGTCGTGCAATTGCATTCATCCCCTCAAGTTCAGCATTAACAAGATCAAGATCACTATAAAGTCTCAAAATCAGATCAAATCGTTCTGTATATTGTCCCAATCGGATAAAATTATAGGCTTTAGGTCGTCCAAGCTCTGAGGAAAAAATACCCAATATGAGGGCAAAATCATCAATCATCTCTTCTAAAGAAGTAGGACTTACGACGCTATCACGCCCTGCTACGATATGATTATGAATTTTATTGAGTGCTGCAAATCCACGTTCATCCAATAAATGTCGTGTTTCAATTGCATTTTCACGCGCCCATCGAATAATGGATTCAATACTTGAACTATGTTCCCCGTAAACACCCTGTTTCAAAAAATCAAGCGCATTATGATAGTCAAGCTCAACCCCTAATTTTGCATAGAGTTTTCGACCATCATCAATATCGCGATCAATAACATAATCATAACTATTAACAAGTTCTCGTAAAAGAGTTTCAGCACGCTGAACATATCGTCCAAACCAATAAAGTCTTTGTGCCGTATTGAGCGAAATCGCCACATTATTTGTCATCATAATTCCACCACCCATGTATCTTTGAACCCGCCCCCTTGAGACGAGTTAACGAGGTAATTACCCTCTTCCATCGCATAACGGGTTAATCCCCCCATACTCACGCTAATCTCTTCACCGTGAATAACATACGCACGTAAATCCGCTTTTCGAGGAAGGATTTCTCCTTCCATCATACATGGTAAGTCATAAAATTCGATTACCTCTTGTGCTATAAAGCGACGTGGATCGGCTAAAATCATAGCAATAATTTCTTCCCGTTCTTTCGGCGTGAGACGATTACCAAACAACACTCCGTAACCACCTGCTTCAGCAACGTCTTTGATAACAAGTGTGTCAATATTGGCAAGGACATACTCACGATCTTTTTCATAATACGGTAAATAAGTCGGTGCATTGGACAAAATTGGCTCTTCATGCAAATAATACTGAATCATCTGAGGGACAAAGTAATAAATCCCTTTATCATCGGCTACACCATTTCCGATACTGTTCATAATGGCAACATTACCTGCGCGATACGCAGCAGCAAGATGTGGAACCCCAATCAAACTCTCTGCATCAAACTCTTTGGGATCAAGAAAATCATCATCAAGACGACGATAAATTGCCCCTACACGTCTACGCTCTCCATTATAAACACGTAAAAATACTTCATCGTTTTCAACAATTAAATCTTCACCCAATGCAAGTGTCGCACCTGTAATTTTGGCGAGATAACTATGCTCATAATAAGCAGAGTTGTATCGTCCTGGAGTGAGGACAACATTGAGTCCTCCTGTATTGACATAATCCATGGCTGCTTTGAGCTGGTCGCCATATTGTTTAATTTTTGAAATTTTCATTGATTCGAAAAATTCAGGATAGGTATGACGAAATGCGCGACGAATCGTAAGAGGATAACTAACACCGCTTGGGACACG
>CANMHZ010000187.1 GCA_947497635.1 Helicobacteraceae bacterium
TGGTTTTACCCTCAAGGGGCACAATGTCAGAGAGGAATTCAACGCTATCAGTGCTCAAATTGTGGGCATAATTTTTCATCTGAAAGAAGACCAAAGAGGCTTTCTAAAAAGCTTTTTAAAGAGTATCTTCAAGGCAAACAAACCCTCAATCAACTTGCCCTCAAATATGACCGCAGTGTCCCTTGGATCAAGAAACAACTTGACGCTTATGAACCAGATGCAAGAGCAATAATTCCAAGTATTGTTACGCTTGTAGCGGATGCTACTTTCTTTGGAAGAAGATCCGATAAGTTTGGGACACTCGTATTCAAGGACGTTGTGAACGATAAGATCGTAGCTAGCAAGCACATTGATTCTGAAACAGTAAGCGATTACAAGCAAGTGACTCAAGAGTTATTAGCACAAGGGTTTGTGATTCAAGGTGTCACTATAGACGGCAAGAGAGGTGTAGCAAAGGCTTTTGGCACTATTCCTGTACAAATGTGTCATTTTCATCAGATAGCTATTATAAAGCGATACCTGACACGCAAACCAAAACTAGAAGCCTCCATTGAGCTACTAAAGCTATGCAAACGAATTCCAACATCAACACAGAGCATATTTACAGAAGCATTATCCCATTGGCACGGTATATACGGAGCCTTCGTGAATGAAAAAACCATCAATCCAACAACTGGAAAATCATCTCCTACTCATGCTAAACTAGCCTCTGCCTATAGAAGTCTAAGCACCAATCTGCCTTATTTATTCACTTACAAAAATCACAAAGAGTTTGAGATGCCAAATACAACAAATGCTTTAGATGGAGGAGTGTTTTCACACCTCAAAAAGCTTATAAAATTACATCAGGGTTTGGCTCTAAAAAGAAAAGTAAAATTGATAGATGAACATTTAGATAACTATAATAAAAGATAATAACTCAGCCACTATTTTTTTTCATTACGCCTAAAATTTTGAACATCCCACGCTATCAAAAGTAATTTGAGCCCTTCTAAAAAGAAATAATGGGTTATTTTTCCTTTGGATTTAGCTAAGTCACATATCATTTGAATGGTTGGATTATTTGTCAGTTCTGATTTAATCTCATAAAAGTATCCTCCGACAAAAAAACATATTGCAATGATATTTTTAATAGATTCCCAATCTCGTACTTGATACTCTTCCCAACCTAAAACGTTTTTTAGGAACTTGAATACGGACTCTATTTTAGCCCGATGCAAATAAATGTGATAGATCTCTTTGGCTTCTAGGTAGGTGGTAACAGGAAGGGTGGTTAATAAGAGCATAGGCTCTTTATAAAGCTTGGCTCCATCTCTTTTTATAAGGACGACTCGTACCGCTGTATACTTTTTTTCATTCAACTCTAAAGTGTCCCATTCTATGTGACATTTTACTTGAGAATAGAATTTTCCCTTAAGGGTTAGCTTCTCAATGAGATAGACTTTCGTATTAGCAAATTCACTATCAATCAGTTTGACATGAACGACTTTATTGGTTACGGGATTGATTTTTGTTTGGTTGGAGTTTCGTGTTTTTTTAGCCCGTACTACGGCATCATCTCCCAGTGTTTCGGTGATAAATTCCAAATACTCAACGCTGTCACAGCCTCTGTCATGGACATGACAGAGGGAAATGTCAGGGTTAGCACCCTTTAATGCACGGCTTTGATCGGTAAGATGTTTTTCAAGAGTTGTCGTAAAATTAATATACTTCTCATCCTCTATCTTTTTTGCTAGCTCTGCTTTTCTCTGAGTGTTTTTTATTTTACCCGCGTGATACTCTTTTAGCTCTTTCTTGGTGATGAAATCGCTTTCTCTATTACTAAAAACAGTGATATTTGAGAGGGTAAGCTCTTTACGTGTCTCATCGAGTATGACACTCCCTAATGTCGTATACCCATTGATTATATTTCCATTGAGTGCACGTACTTTACCTAGATTCTCAAGCTCACTGGAATATGGCTTTCTACTGTCACAATGGTCACTAAAAATATACAAGCGCTTATTGCCATTAAGCTTCTCTACGCAGTGTTGTATCAGTGCTTTAGAAATCTTCTCTTCATCCAATATGGATTTTAACGAATTGTCAATCAATTTTTTATACCTATCAAACTCTTGTTTATCATCACTTAGTGTCCACAGTCGTATTGTCTTATGTTCAATGATTTTTTTTTACTAAGCTATGGGTCTTTTCCACAACACGTTTATCGTTAAAATGAATGGTTAATTTAGATGTATACTCAGCTAATGTCATTACCTTTCCCTTTTATTAAATTGATCCAAATAAGCAATATTAGTGCCAATTGTAGTTTTACGAAGTTATCAGTTAACACAATTAGCGATCACGCCTGTCAAACAGTGCGTGGCTGCTAATCTCTCAAAGATTTATCAACCTTCGCAGTCAACTCAATCACTTCATTTGCCCATTGCCCAACACCATATTGCGCTGCAAGTTCAAGAAGTGCTGAATGTTTTATCTCTATGATTGTGGAGACAATCTCACTGCAATTTTGAATTTTGAACTCCTGCCCCATTTGTATGAGGTGTTTACGATCAAGTTCATGGGCACTTTTATAGTTGAATAACATTTGGTGATGCTTGTTGTAAGTGAATGTCAGATCGTATGCTGGTGCCGCCCTCCACTTTCCATTTTTGTCCATCAAATAGGAGATATTACGGCTGTGATCGTCTTTATTTGCGAATATAATATTGAACACCATAATTCGATAGAGATTAGTCATATCTTCATTAGGAATATTGAGCCTCAATCCAACTCGGAACATATTCATATAATCAAACGTCGTCTCTGCGGGATTATGGTGCATTAGCCCTGAGAGCGAATGCATATGAAGGCGTTCAATACCATTTTTTGTTTGTTGTATATCAAAACGCTCCACAGCAAAATGAGTTCCTGTATCGGTTTCAATTAGTGAGGTTTCAGGCATAGTAATACCACACTTTTTTGCAAGAAGTGCGTAGATATGCTCGGTAATTGTTTTGGATATCTTTTGATCATCGTAAGGGGTTGGTATACCACGATTGTTTCCGTAAACAAGGTTATCGAACTTGATGATAGAATGCTTAAATCCCTCTGGGATCTCTCCCCCTTTTTTACCCACAAATATCTCATGCGTATCATTATTGAGTCCAACAATCGCTTTAGGTCTAGCACCCGATGCTGCTGAGTTGGAGATTGCAATAATTTTTGCCAGTGAGAGTTCCGCCTTACAGTTTAGAGCCATTTTCGTTTGCTCATAAAGCTCTTTTGCTTGCAAGACAATACCATCGCCGTTTTTGTCACTCAAGATCGATGGTTCAAACGAAAGTGCC
>CANMHZ010000188.1 GCA_947497635.1 Helicobacteraceae bacterium
AAAGAGTATCAGCGTATGCGTGATGCGTCATTTGCTATTTTGCGTGAAATCGGTGTAGATACAGGTGGGTCTAACGTTCAATTCTCTGTCGATCCAAAAACGGGGCGTATGATTGTTATCGAAATGAACCCTCGTGTATCGCGTTCATCCGCATTGGCTTCCAAAGCAACAGGATATCCAATTGCTAAAGTCGCAACTCTTCTAGCGGTAGGATTTACCCTTGATGAAATCACCAATGATATTACAGGAACCCCCGCTGCATTTGAGCCTGTTATTGATTATATCGTCACTAAAATTCCTCGTTTTACGTTTGAGAAATTTCCAGAAGCAGAGTCAACTCTCACCACTAGCATGAAATCGGTTGGTGAAGTAATGGCAATCGGTCGTACTTTCAAAGAATCAGTTCAAAAAGCACTCTGTTCTCTTGAAACAGGATTGAGCGGTTTTGATCCGATTGAAGGTGACTTAGAATTTGTCAAACACGAAATTCGTCGCCCCAATGCTGAACGTATTCTCTATGTTGGACAGGGATTTCGTATGGGACTAAGCCATGAAGAGATTTTTGAACTCTCAAAAATTGACCCATGGTTCTTGACTCAAGTGGAAGAGATTATCGCGCAAGAACCTCTTGTCACAACGGCTACCCTTAGCGATGAAGTTCAGCTCCGTCGTCTCAAAACCGAAGGATTCTCCGACAAAAACATCGCTCGCCTTGTAACATTGAACGGTGGAGATGCAAAAGAAAATGATATTTACACGGCACGTAAAGCTCTTGGTATTTTTCACGAGTATAATGAAGTCGATACGTGTGCCGCAGAGTTTGGAGCATTAACCCCTTACCTCTACTCTACGACCAATATTACCCGTTTAGGTGCTCAAGAGCCACGAATTAGTGATAAGAAAAAAGTGATGATTTTAGGGGGCGGGCCGAACCGTATTGGTCAAGGTATCGAATTTGACTATTGTTGTGTTCACGCTGCATTTGCCCTCAAAGAGATGGGGATTGAGACGATTATGGTCAACTGTAATCCCGAAACCGTCTCTACCGATTATGATACCTCCGACGTTCTCTATTTTGAGCCCATTGATTTCGAACATGTCCGTGCTATCGTTGAGCGTGAGCAACCCAATGGTATTATTGTCCATTTTGGAGGTCAAACACCTCTAAAGCTTGCTAATAGTCTCCATAATATGGGTGCTGTCATTGCAGGAACCTCCGCTGAAGTCATTGATTTAGCGGAGAACCGTGAAAAATTCTCTGCATTTGTCGTGGAACAAAACTTACGACAGCCTGAAAATGGTATTGCTATGACGAAAGAGCAGGCATTTACAGTTGCTCAAGAGCTTGGCTATCCTGTCTTGGTTCGCCCTTCTTACGTGTTAGGTGGACGGGCTATGCGTATCGTTTACAACGATGATGAACTTCGTACGTATATGGAAGTTGCCGTATCTGTGAGCAACGATTCTCCCGTATTGGTGGATAAATTCCTAGATCAAGCCGTTGAGCTCGATGTAGACGCTATTACCGATGGAACGGATGTTTATATTGGTTCTGTTATGCAACACATCGAAGAGGCGGGAATTCACTCTGGCGACAGTGCCTGTTCCCTCCCTCCTGTAAGTTTAAGCCCTGAACTTCAAACCCAAGTAGAAGAGCAAACCAAGAAAATTGCTTTAGGTTTAGGAGTGATCGGATTGCTCAATATCCAATACGCCATCTTCCAAAACGAGGTTTATATCATCGAAGTAAATCCTCGCGCATCACGTACTGTCCCTTTTGTTTCCAAAGCAACGGGGATGCCATTGGCAAAAGTGGCAACACGTGTTATGGTAGGGGATACGTTGCGCAATGCGTTGAAATTCTATGACAATTATAATATCGTTATGGAAGAAAATGGACTCCTTAAGCCTCGCCTCAAAGGGCATGTTTCGATCAAAGAGGCGGTGTTCCCTTTCAATAAACTTTACGGTGCTGATTTAGTTCTCTCTCCTGAAATGAAATCAACGGGTGAAGTTATGGGGATCAGTTCCAATTTTGGAGTAAGTTTTGCTAAAAGTCAACTCGCAGCAGGAAATAAAATTCCAACGTCAGGAACGTGTTTCCTCTCATTTATCGAAATGGACAAAATGCACGCACCTGAAGTTGCGCGTGGTCTTCACATTCAAGGGTTCAAACTCGTTGCAACACGTGGTACTCAAAAAATTATTGAAGAGGCTGGCATTCCGTGTGATGTTGTATTGAAAATTTCCGAGGGGCGTCCTAATATTGAAGATATGATGAAAAATGGAGACATCTCCCTTGCCATCAATACCTCTGATAATAAAACATCCAAAAAAGATGCCGAACTCATTCGCCAAATCGTACTACGTATGGGGATTCCTTATTTTACGACCCTCAGCGCTGCACGTGCCGCTATTGAAGCGATGCGCTATATGAACGATGATAGCTGGATGAAGCCCAAAGCGCTTCAAGATTTTCTTATCGACTAAAAAATGTCTATCATTCTCACCCAGACCGATACGACCGTTGGCTTTCTTTCACAAGATAGTGCATCGCTCGCACAGATTAAAGGGCGTGAGAGTGGGAAACCTTTTTTAAAAGTTTTTGCTTCCCTTGCAGAACTTCAAAAGTCACTACGCATTCCTCTAAAGTACAGAAGCAAAGTTCGACATGCCCGAAAGACAACCTTTGTTATCAAAAATCAAGCCGTTCGATACGTCAACGATACTATCCATTCACGACTTATCCAGAAATATGGTTGGCTCTACTCTACCTCTGCCAATGAAAGTGGCAAGGAGTATGACCGTAATTTTTGTATTTCTCATAGCGATATCCGTATCGAAGACAGTCGTGGATTTACTTCCTCAGAACCGTCACATATCTACCTCCTTACTGCAATACGCTTAGAAAAATTACGATAGGAAATCCCAATGAAACATAGTTTTAGTGCCCGAAATATTATGATGGGAACCACTGGATTGGCTGTTCTTAGCGCCCTTTCTGGATGTCAAAGTCCACCCGAAGAGCAAAAAGTTCTAGAAGGGAAGAGCGAAAAAAGTCAAAACAAATTTATTGTCGTCGAACAACAGGCAAGTGGAAAGTATGTCGTTATTGAAGAGATGCCAACGAGCGGTCCAAGCCACGCTATTATTCGAGAAACAGATGAAAATGGTACAGTAAGTGAACGTGTTTTGAGCGAAGCAGAGATGAAAGAACTCGCTGATCAAGAGTACAAAAAAATGGAAGAGGGTAAGTCGGAACTCAACGAAGAGCCCAAAAGTGAGGGGATGGGATTAGCGGGGACTATCCT
>CANMHZ010000189.1 GCA_947497635.1 Helicobacteraceae bacterium
TAAAGGCTAATATTTTACTCAATGATGTTTCACCTTCGGCACGTGATTTTTCTCTGATGGAGGGGATGGTGGCACAATTTCCACACTTTCAAATGATGAAAACTGTTGTTTCTCACCGAGCAGATTTTTATAGGACAATGAATGAGGGGAAGGGGGTTAGTGAACTTTCCTCTCCTACGAAAGCTTTGGATGAGCTCAATGCCCTTATCGCTGAAATCAGAGGAGGGATAAAACAATGAGTAATAGTAAACTCTCCAAACTTGATAAAATGATGCAAGCAGGTCGTGGAGCAGCTCTTGAAGTTGCTAAAATCCCCTCCTCTGCTTTAGTAGAGTCCGAATATGGACTCAAGGATATTCCCCTTGGTTTGATTGATGATAATCCTCGTCAAACACGACTTAGCATGAATGAATTGGATTTACAAGAACTTTCGGAGTCCATTACTAAGGGGGGACTTATTCAGCCGATCTCTTTGCTGAAAAATGGTGATCGCTATACGCTTCGAGCCGGTCAACGACGTTTGGCTGCGCATAAAATATTGGGTCTTGAAACCATTAAAGCTATCGTTGAGAACAGTGACAACAGTGAAAAATCTCTTTTCGAAATCTCAATTATTGAAAATGCACACCGAGAAAATGTTGATCCCTTGGAACTTGCTATCTCATTTGATAAAGCACTTAAAGATGGTTTTTATAAAAGTCAATCTGAGCTTGCTACAGCAATTGGAAAAACAGAAGGGTTAGTGAGTCAATATCTCTCAATTTTAAAACTGGCAGAACCGATCAAAGAGAAACTCTCTAGTCGTGAGGTGAGAGTAGGGGTAAAAGATTTGTATATGATTCAAAAAATAAAAGATAAATCAATACAAGTTGAAATGTTTAAGCGGTTGGTTTCTGGAACAGTTTCATCTATGAATTTGTTAGCTGAAATCAAACAGTCTCTTTATTCTCCTGCTACTACAAATTTATTACCCTATTGGGATGCTAAGAAAAAGATTTTAAAGTTAAAATTGGATGTTAAACGAGAGGGGAAAGAAGAAACATTAACAATTCTCAGAAATATTATCAAAGAGATAGAAGCGCTTTAAAAAGCTTAAATAAAACTTAAAATTAATTATTTAACAGCAAAATGTTGTCCTAAAACCCCTTAAAATAGGGCTTCGTAAAGGGTTTAGAAAAAATCTTTAACCGTTAAAGATAGGATCTCTGTGATAAGAGATTCAGCTAATCTCGAAACTTTAATTCGTACTCCACTCCATTAAATACATTGATTCTGCAATTTCTCCATACTTTTTCTCTCAGCCTACAAGTACAAAAAATGCAATAGTTCTAAATATATATCACTCTTAGGAATATCCTATGGTCAGCCGAGCAAAAATAAAAGAACTTATGAACGAGAGCGCCTGCTCTCATAGCAAAGATAAAAAGCCAGGAGAAGGATGCGATAAGCCTAAACCCGGACTTGCCGCTGGGGGATGTTCTTTTGATGGAGCTCAAATCTCCCTTTTCCCCTACGCTGATGCGGTACATCTCGTCCACGGTCCTCAAACGTGTTTGGGAGCATCATGGGAAACGCGCGAGACAAAAACGTCGTATACGGGTCGAGATCACACCCAAATGGGGTTTACAACGGGGATTACGACCAATGATGTCATCTTTGGTGGAGATAAGCGTTTGTCAAATTCTATTGATTATGTGATGGAACACTACAAGCCTGAAGCGATTTTTGTGTATTCGACATGCGTTACGGCACTTGTTGGAGATGATATTGATACAACATGCCGTTTGGGAAGCGAAAAGTATGGAGTACCCATCGTTCCTGTACATGCCCCTGGATTTGTTGGGAGCAAGAATTTAGGCTCACGTTTAGCTGGTGAAGCGGTATTGGACTATCTTATCGGGACAAAAGAGCCTGATTTTACCACCCCATACGACATTAATCTTATCGGGGATTACAACGTCACTGGGGATATGTGGCAATATTTACCGCTCTTTGAAAAGATTGGACTTCGCGTTTTGAGTTCAATGAGTGGAGATGGAAGGGTGGGTGATATCCGCACAGCGCATAGAGCTAAACTAAATGTCATTGTGTGTGCTAAATCTCTCATTACTCTCACACGCAAAATGCAAGAACAGTACGGTATTCCATGGATTTCGGTCTCATTTTATGGGAAACGTGATACCTCGTTTGCTATTCGTGAAATCGTCACCGCGATAGGATGTCCTGAACTCATCGCACGTGCCGAAGTTGTCATTGCAGAAGCGGAGGCAGAACTTGAAACGGCACTTATCCCGTATCGTGAGATGTTTGCAGGAAAAAAAGCGGTACTCAACACCGGAGGGAACAAAGCGTGGTCAATTGCGTCAGGATTACAAGATTTGGGTATTGAAGTAGTTGCTACGAGTATCGCCAAATCGACCCAAGATGATATCGACAAAGCGCGTGAATATTTGGGCGAAAATGGAGTTTTAATGACGAAGCCAGCTTCCGAGCAGGGAAAAATTATTGATTCGACTGGGGCACATATTCTTCTAGCCGGTGGACGAAGTCTCTATACGGCGATCAAGAAAAAAATTTCCTTCATCGATGTCAATCAGGAGAAAAAAACGAGCTACGGCGGTTACGGCGGATTGCTCAATCTTGCCGAAGATTTGAAATACGCCTTTAAAAATCCGGTGTTTGCGAATGTCGGTAAACCTGCACCGTGGGAGATGTAAAGAGAAAGAATAGGGCATAATGCAATTTTTGATTACTAAGGAGATACGATGAATCAAGAATTGCATTATATTCAAGCGTTTTATGATCAGACGTTCGCATTTTTGACCAATTATAGTTTCCAAATTATTGGTGCTTTGATTGTTGTCTTTATCGGATGGTTTGTCTCAAAATATGTTTTCAATCTTTTGATTAAACTTTTTACTAAGCATGATTTTGATGTGGCCCTTGGGAAGTTTGTCGCTAATATTGTGAGAATACTAATATTTGGAGCAATGTTTGTCATAGCCATCGGAAAACTTGGTATATCAATTGCTCCATTCATTGCGGCAATCGGGGCTGTTTTTCTGACCGCTGGTTTGGCATTGCAGGGGAGCGTAGCCAATTTTGCTGCCGGAATTTCACTCATTATTACCCGACCGTTCAAAATCGGTGATACGATTTCAGTCAATAAAATCTTTGGTGTTGTAGAAGAGATCAAACTCGCCTACACGACCCTGAGAACCGAAGATGAAGAGATTATCACTGTCCCAAATAAAAATATGATTGGCGAGGTGATTGTTAACTCTTTTAACTATCGTATTGTGGAGTCGA
>CANMHZ010000190.1 GCA_947497635.1 Helicobacteraceae bacterium
AATTGCTAAAGCAGCACAAGAAGGAATTCAGAGGGAGAGAGCACGATGCTACTATCAAACGATTCTTTCGTTAGAACCCAATCATCTCTTTACCCTCGCCAATCTTGCAATTTTGGAAAAAACAGAAGAGAATTTTGAGGAGGCTATCGGGTATTATCGTCGTATTCTTCACATTGATCCTCTCTATCCTGACAACTATTACAATATGGCGACGGCGTATAAGGCGCTGAAACGGACAGAGGATGAGATTGAGTGCTACAAAAGAGCACTGGAAGTAAATCCAACGCATGGGGATAGCTATTTAGGGCTAGGGAAGTATTATGAGAGTCAGGGGAATTTTGAAAAAGCGATAGAAGCGATGCAACACGTTATCGAGCTAAATCCTGATCAAAAGACGTATCAAGGTCAGTTGTTACGATTTCAGTCACTGGGATGTGATTGGGAGGGTTTAAACGAGCTTAAAGCAACTGTTTTTGATGCGAGTTATGGGAAAGATGCAAAAATAGGGATTAATACTCAATACGCAGTTATGTTCTTGGGGGAGTTGATGGATGAATCGCAACTGTTGGAAATAGCTAAAATTTTTGCTAATAACCGTTTGGAAGCCGCTCACTATAATTGCCCTGATAATAATTACTCTTTTGATCGACCGCGTAACAAGAAAATACGCATTGGCTATGTCTCGGGTGATTTTTATAATCATGCAACATTACATCTTCTTATCGGTGTTTTGGAGCAGCATAACAAAGAGAAGTTTGAGATTATTGCGTATTCTCTCCATCATAAAACGGGTAGTATTTATTATGACCGTCTATTAGAATCCATTGATGAATTTGTTGATTTTGCTGATACGTCGTTGGGAGATATTTGTGATCGTATTTATGCCGATAAGATTGATATTCTTATTGATCTCAAAGGGTACACGCACGATGCTAGACCCGAGATATTTTTTCTCAAACCTGCTCCGATTCAAGTGAGTTGGTTAGGAATGCCGGGGACGATGGGAACCTCTATTATGGATTATATGATTGCGGATAAAACCGTAATTCCAGATGAGAATGAACAGTTTTACAGTGAAAAGATTTTGTATATGCCTCATTGTTATCAGCCCAATGATGATACTCAAGTCATTTCTTCCGATGTAATAACGCGCGCTGATTGTGATTTGCCGGAAGATGCGTTTGTGTTTTGTGATTTTAACAATCCGTATAAGATTGATCCCATGGTGTTTGATATTTGGATGGATATTTTACGAGAAGCTCCGAATGCTGTTTTATGGCAGTTATCGGATAAAGAACCGATTACAAAAAATCTGAAAAAGGAAGCGCTCAAGCGGGGAATCGATCCATCACGACTTATTTTTGCTAAAGCAGCGGTGAAAGAGCGTCATCTTAAGCGGATGCAATTGGCCGATCTTTTCTTGGATACGATCAACTGTAACGCTCACACGACGGCAAGTGACTCTATTTATGCAGGATTGCCTTTATTGACGCTTGTGGGTAACACCTTTGCAAAACGGGTTGCTGCCACTATTTTGGTTAATGTTGGCATGGAAGAAATGATTGTAACGAGTGTAGACGCGTATAAGGCAAAAGCACTTGAGTTTTATCACGCGCAGGATAAGCTTCGACACGTACGCGAAAAACTTGCGCAAAATCTTAAAACCTATCCACTGTATGATACGAAAAAATTTGCGGTAAATTTAGAAGTAGGTTTTGAGAAGATGTATGAAAATTATTGTGAGGGGAACGAGGCTAAGACAATTATATTGTCTGATTGAGGGGAAGAAATCCCCCCTTCGTAAAACTTAGTTTCTATCCAATGCATTCAGATCACTAAATGCTTGCTTGACTCGTGCAATCAATGTTTCTTGACCGCTACGAAGCCATTTGCGTGGATCATAGTATTTTTTATTGGGTTTATCTTCCCCTTCTGGATTACCGATTTGCCCTTGAAGATACCCTTCATATTTCTCATAATAAGCTTTGACCCCTTCCCATGTTGCCCATTGGGTATCGGTATCAATATTCATTTTTATAACACCATATCCGATTGCTTCACGGATCTCTTCAAGGGTAGAACCTGAACCGCCGTGGAAGACAAAATTAACAGGTTTACTTGAAGCCGTATTGAATTTTTCTTGGATGTATTTTTGTGAGTTATCAAGAATGATAGGAGTTAGAGTAACATTTCCCGGTTTATAAACGCCATGAACATTTCCAAAGGATGCTGCAATGGTGAAGTTAGGACTTACTGCCAAGAGTTTTTCGTACGCATAAGCAACGTCTTCGGGTTGGGTGTACAACAATGAGTTGTCAATATCACTATTATCCACACCATCTTCTTCTCCGCCAGTAACGCCTAGTTCAATCTCTAGTGTCATCCCGATTTTAGACATACGCTCCAAATAGCGAACACACGTAGAGACATTCTCTTCGAGAGACTCTTCGGAGAGGTCAAGCATGTGGGAGCTAAAAAGTGGTTTCCCGTGCTTCTTATAATGTTCTTCTCCTGCATCAAGAAGGGCATCAATCCATGGAAGCAATTTACGTGCGGCATGATCGGTATGCAAAACGACGGGGATACCATACGCTTCTGCCATCAAATGTATGTGCATAGCACCACTGATCGCCCCGACTATCGCTGCTTTTTCATTTTCGTTACTGATTCCCTTGCCAGCATAATAGTTTGCTCCCCCATTGGAAAACTGAAGAATAATAGGGGAATTGACAACTTTTGCTGCTTCAAGAACGGCATTGACTGAGTCGGTATTAACGACATTAACTGCGGGGAGGGCAAATCCTTCCTCTTTTGCAATAGCAAAAAGCGTTTGTAGATCCTCGCCGAATACGACACCTGGTTTAATACGTTCTAAAATACGCATTGACATGAAAACACCTCAAAGAATAAAAGTAATTTTGATTATAGCAGTCTTGACCCTAGTTGCTCTTTAGCTGTGCTAAAATAAGCCGATAATCAGACTAATGATAAAAAGAAATGCGGAGTAGATAGAAGTGGGAAAATTAGTTATTCTTTTGGGAATTTTTATGCTATTTTTGCAGGCTCAAAATACAGTACCCTATTATGCCCTCGCGGAACCTCTGGGTGATAATGCGCGAAAGATTGAACAATTAAACAACAAGGTATTAAGTGCATCGGACGCGATAACTACAGGGGATTTTTGCAGTGATGTTCAAAAAACCCTTTCTAAGGGAGAGCGTTTAGCCACAGCTTCGGTTGTAAATGAAAACGCGTTAAGTCTTTATCTTCTTCAACTGCGTAGCTTATCCTTGCGCCAAGAACAAATT
>CANMHZ010000191.1 GCA_947497635.1 Helicobacteraceae bacterium
AAGTCCATTAAGACCCACGAATTTGGCGGATCCTTGAACTCCTGCCATGTTAAGGACATCTTTGAGACGAGCCCCTTTCCATACAGCACACCCCATAGCACCATGACCCCATTGAACACCGTGCGTGGCTTGCCCAGATTTTGCGTAAAATTTACGGCTGTTCCCACCGCATTGGAGTACGCTTGTGATCTCTACAGGTTCAAATTTGGATTTCAAATCATCAACGCTCAGCGAGAGAGTTTTTTCAACAGAGCCTTTGACTTCGAGACGAAATGTTTCGAGATCAATATAGGTTGGAATATCAGGCATGTGCCATCGAACGAAAAACTGATCGTTAGGGGTGATAGGTTGGGAAAAAATATCACGAGAGGATTCGAGTAGCGGTGGACGATCCGAAATCGTTTTCATCGGTTTTTTTTCTGGGAATGCAATGATAGGAGGGACAAACTCCACAGGTGATTCGGTAATGATTTTCTTGGCGGTTTCTTTACCTAAAAGAGTCGATGCGCCGAGAATAAGCCCAGCACCTAAAAAATTTCTTCGATTAATTTTATCCATAAAAATGCCTTAAAAGTTAATAGTGTATTTTAGCATAACTTGGGGAGTTTAAAGTATAAGCATCGCATCACCGTACGAGAAAAAGCGGTACTGCTGATCAATTGCCTCTTGATAAATACGATGAGTTTCTTCCAGTCCGACGAATGAAGCGACGAGCATCAAGAGGGTAGATTGTGGTAAATGGAAGTTGGTAAGGAGATGATTGACACGCAACGGAATGTTATTGGGGTGTAAGAACAAGTTGGCTTCACCGTGAAGCTCTCCTGTGCGGGCATGGTATTCAATGGTTCTCGTTGAGGTTGTCCCCACACATAAAATGGGAATATCACTTTGGATAAGCGTGTGTGCTTGAGTGCTGATATTAAAATACTCGGAGTGCATCGGATGATCGGTGATGATTGCAGCTTCAACGGGTTTGAAAGTTCCTGAACCAACATGAAGGGTGACGAAAGCGTTGGGACGAGAGGTACATACCCGTTCAAAAAGCTCATCGGTAAAATGAAGCGATGCCGTAGGGGCAGCAACAGCTCCCTCGTAATGGGCAAAAACACTTTGGTATTCCCGTTCATCTTCCGAATTGTCTTCACGCCCGAGATAGGGGGGCAATGGAATATGTCCGATACGCTCCAATATGGGGAGAAGCTCTTCAAAACGGATAAGGGTATTAGAGAGATAAAAATTAACCTCGCGTGAACCATCATCCTTGAGTGCCGTTATAACGGCGGTCAGATTTTCATCAAAAAGGAGCGTAAATCCTTCTTTCACTCGTCCTTTGATATAGACATTAAGGGTATATGCATCAAGAGGGCGATTGATGAGGAGTTCGATAGCTCCGCCACTCTCTTTTTTTCCATAAAGTCGTGCTTTTATAACTTTGGTATCGTTAAAGATAAGGGCGCACTCTTGGGGTAGAAATTGCTCCAGTTGATCGAATCGTGTATGGGTAATGGTCTTGTCATTTCGGTTATAAACGAGTAGGCGCGCATGATCTCTAGGATGAACAGGATGGGTTGCTATAAGCTCATGAGGAAGGGTGTACTCATAGCTTGAGGTGAGAAGAGGATCTTTAGTCAATCGTCTCTTCTTCATCTTCAGCGTTTGCACTAGGATCTTCCTTGGGTGCAGGATTTACGGCACGAACGATTAAAATCGAAATGCCATAAAGAAGTACTAACGGTGCTGCCATTAACAATTGACTAATGACATCAGGAGGAGTCAAAATTGCAGCAATAATAAAAATTAAAACTACAGCATAACGGAAAAAATTAATCATCATCTTATCATCAATAAGTCCTAAAAGAGCAAGGAAATAACAAACAACGGGAAGCTCAAAAGCAAGTCCAAAGCCAAATAAAATTTTGGTGAAAAACTCAACGTACTCTCCAATATTATACATTGGGACAAAAGAGGCACTTCCGAATTCGATGAAAAATGCAAATCCAAGCGGCGTAACAAGATAGTAAGCAAATGCCGCTCCCATCAAGAACATCCCCGTTCCACCGACGACGATAGGAATCATCATTTTTTTCTCGTTAGAATAAAGACCCGGAGCAATAAAAAGCCATATCTGAGATAATAAGACAGGAAGTGCTGCAAGAAGTCCTGCAAAAAGGGAAACTTTCATAGCAACAAAAAAAGCTTCCGATAATTCTCTAGTGACAATCATCCCAAGAGCCGCTTTATGAGAAATCTTAGCAGTAGCGACCAATGCATCAACAAGTGGTTTTGTAATCCATGCAAGTATTGCATCGTGAAAATTCCACATGATTATAGACATAATAATGATAGCCGCAACGCTGATACCTAAGCGTTTGCGTAGTTCAAGTAAGTGGGGACGTATATCATCAAACATTAAACAGTCTCTTCAGGTGGATTTATTGGTTTTGCTTTGGGGATAAAGGTGACTACTTCAGGTTCTTTTGGTGCTACAGGAGCAATAACAGACTTCTCAAGGCTAAAATCTTTTTTAACATTTGCTATCTCAGAATTAATGTCTGTCAAGTCGGTAAGGCGTTCTAATTCGCTACTTGCATTCAATAAATCATTTTTATAACTGAGTGCCTCTTGTTTCATCTCGGAGAATTTCATCTCTTCTTCAATAGTAGCGCGGGCAGTGTTCACAGTCCCCTTCACACTACGAAAAAATTTGGCAATACTAACCATTGTTTCAGGAAGTTTGTCTGGACCTAAAAAGAGGACTGCAACAACTGCAATCAATAAAATTTCGCCGATACCCATACCAAACATGTTTATTCACTTCGTTTTAAGATAGTGCTATTTTAGCGAAACTTTTTTAATATCCCTCAACACGCAGTGCGATTTCATCGGCTAACAAAAAATTTGGGTTGAAATAGCGACCAGTATGGTGCTCTAATATCCCCTCTTGCGTTAGTATCTCGGCTTCTTTTTTTTGGGTTGGTGTGAGATTTTTTTCGTCTACTCCTACGCAACTGCGAAATCCTAAAAAGAGTTTTTCACCTAAAAGTGCATCAGAGGTTAAGTTCTCTTCAGTGATTTCCAAAGGATTTTCAATGTAGTGTTCAATATTGGTTGAGGGATAAAAGCGAGTATCATTTAAAAATCCAACGGCTCCCGCACCCAAACCAATATAATTTTTCCCTTCCCAATAGCCAAGGTTATGCGCAGATCGAGTTTTCCCAAAGTTGGAAATTTCGTATTGTACAAATCCACGTGATGCAATTTGCTCAAACAACCATTCCGTCATTTCTAGTTCTTCACGGG
>CANMHZ010000192.1 GCA_947497635.1 Helicobacteraceae bacterium
ATATCGTGAATATCATAAGCTCTATTCGACTTATATTGAGCCTTTAATTTTATTGTCAAAAGCGGATAATCATTCCCGTATTTATACCTCTTTTGTCCAAACGGGGACGGCAACGGGGAGACTCAGCTCCAAAAATCCTAATCTCCAAAATATTCCTGTAAAAACAGCGTTAGGGATGCGCATACGAGAAGCTTTTGTTGCTCCTGTGGGTAAAAAACTGATTGGGATCGACTACTCGCAAATAGAACTTCGACTTCTTGCCCACTTCAGCCAAGATACCCTCTTGGTCAACGCCTTTAATGAAGGACGTGATATTCACTTACAAACGGCAATAGCCCTTTTTGGTGAGGCAGAAGCCCCCTTCAAGCGTGGTATTGCCAAAACGGTCAATTTTGGACTCCTTTACGGTATGGGACAGAAAAAACTCTCCGATACCTTGGGAATCACGACGAAAGAAGCCAAAGCAATTATGGAACGCTATTTCGAAACCTTTCCGAGTGTCAAGGGATATTTTAGCCGTATTGTTGAGCAAGCCAAGGAGTTAGGCTACGTGGAGACATTGTTACACCGACGACGCTATTTTGATTTTGCGACTGCTACTCCTATGCTAAAAGCCGCTTACGAGCGCGAAGCCGTTAATGCCGTTTTTCAAGGTTCTGCTGCCGATCTTATTAAACTCTCTATGAATAAAATTGATGCGGTTATTCGTAATGAAGGGCTACGGGCGCGGATGCTTCTTCAAATCCACGATGAACTTATTTTTGAAGTCGATGAAGAGGTTGCACAGGAATATGCAAACCGTTTTGTAGAACTAATGGAGGGAGTTATGACGTTAGGTATCCCCCTCAAGACTTCGATGAATATAGGCAATCACTGGGGTGAGTTGAAGTAACTAGTATTCCCTTAGATTTGATTTTCTAAGCGAATGATATGCCCATGGTCATCAAAGTGAACCGTAATTAATTGGCTACTTACGCACTGCTGCAATTGAGCATCGTCTACATTAAAATGATTTGAATAATCGGTTGAATGATAGATTAAATGTTCACTTGGGGCTTGGTGTCTATTTAGTCTTGACAAAATAAATAATACAATAGGCGTTGCAATTAACGTATAGAGTGCATTCTCGAAAGTGACGCTGTGAATTTCACCAAAAATCCAATCGGACAACTCTTCTACGGGAGCACCTAACGTAATGATCCGATAAAATACATGAAATATAGGTTTCCATAAATAAAAAAAGCCTAACCAAAGTAAAACAGTTATTATGTCCCAAATTATCCGTTTGGCTTTAGGTAGCTCACGACGTTTATTAATAATCAATGTTTCCATTTTCTTAACCTTTTTTGATCTCTTGATGGGCACCACGGTCAGGGCTAACCCATCGTGCACGACCTTTTTTACCGAACAACACTTTAGGAAGAGCGGTTACAGCGGTAAATAAATTAAGCAGCCAATAAGCAAATGGATACCAAATCATCCAAAAATAATTTTTCCCCAAACCTTGGTCATAGTGACCATCCAACCATTTACTAACACCAAACTGTACCAAACACGCACCGATTAAAATAATACTGCTTTGATCGGGGAGGATAGGGGAATGATCGGGGGTTAAATACCCAAGAGGAACAAATAGGCTAATAAACCAGACTAAAAATACCAATACCATACTATACGCCCATAGAGTACTTAACATAAGTTCAACCATCAATCCCCAAAGATGCGTTTGTCTAGGCATAAATAAAACTTTGAAATTTTTAAGCATTACTTGAACGCCACCCATAGCCCAACGTAAACGCTGTTTCCATAGTCCGCTCAATGTTTCAGGCATCAATATCCATACCAAAGCACGAGGCTCAAACCGAACATCCCATCCGTTGCTTTGTAACTTCCAAGTAATATCAATATCTTCCGTCAGCATATCGGGGCTCCAATAGCCCACTTCGTGTACCGCAGCTTTTCTAAATCCTGTAATTACCCCTGATACAGTAAATATCCGTCCAAAACTACGCTGTGCCCGTTTAATCATACCAACGATAGAAGAAAACTCACCTACTTGAATTTTCCCTAATAACGTCGTGCGATTTCGTATCCGTGGATTCCCTGTAACGGCAGCAACTTCGGGGTAGCGGATAAAATGTTTTACCATCCAATGAACACAATTTTTATCGATTAAGGCATCTCCATCAATACATACTAAGTATTCATACTTTGCCAATAATGCGCCAGCTTGAAGACCCAAAGCTTTGCCCTGATTTTCAGCTAAATTAACGACTTTTAAATTAGGGTTGCTTTTTGCTAAATTGACCAATATTTCCAGTGTATCGTCACTACTACCATCGTTAATGGCAATGACTTCAAATTCAGGGTAGTCAACATTAAGCGCATACGAAATGGTTTCGATAGCATTTTGCCCTTCATTGTAACAAGGGATCAAAATACTAACTCCCTCCCAACGTTCATTGCCTCTAAGGGGTGGAATAGTATATTTAGAATATGGCTTTTCATTTTTGAAATAAAAAAAGATCGCTCCTACTATCCACAAGCTTGACATAAAAAGTGGATAATAAAATATGAAACCTAAGAGTGTATGCCATACTAAATGCAAAAATATAGTGAAAGTCGTCATTAATTCTTCTTATTTATTAAAGATGGTATTCAGATGCATACGCACTGGTTTTTGAGTAAACGCTTCATTCATCATATTGGCATCAGGATTATTGGTAAACACACTGTCGGGATAATATGCAATGTGATGAACACCTAAGCCATATAAATATCGTATGGTACTATCCAATTCTTTGGAAGAAATCGGTTCATTGTTTTCTCTCCAATTTACTGTTTGCAACTCGATTACAGTACGTTCAAGCCCACATTGTTCTTGTTTGACATGTTTAACTATTTCACCTAAAAAGTGCTCTGGATCACCAGCTTGTTCCATATACGGCATTGCCATAATTGCGGTGTAATCATAATTTTTTATTGATTCCTGCAAACTTTGCGCATACCACTCTTCTGAATCCTTATTTAAAGCAACTTGTGCATATAAATTACGGGCTGTTTTGAGTCCTGGTTGTTCATCTCTTACAATTTGAGCTAATTCCATCGCAAAATCATCTAAATAACGTGTTTTTAGTTTAGTCCATTTATTAAATTGTTTTCGATCCGTTCTGATTTTAATAACATCTTCTGGCAATCCCCACTTTTTATATTGAGTATGCGCAAATGTACTGTCATCTTCAAAATCTGACAGTGTTATATCGTCATGAAACAAGATTCCGTCAATA
>CANMHZ010000193.1 GCA_947497635.1 Helicobacteraceae bacterium
GAAGGTTTTTCATCCATAAATTCCATCGTTTGAGCAGCACGTCCTACCCCATTTCCATAACCGATAAAAAGGATAGTGCTATTATTGGAGATCAAAAGCTGTGATTTCCCCCTCTGAAAAGGAATTGATTCAGGAAGCTCATGCGCTAAAAAAGAACCTCGCGGATAACGAATCGAACATGGATGATCGTAATGAGCTGCAAATGCAACAATTTGATGCAACGATTTCTCATCTCGTGGAGCACACAAAGTCATATTAGGGATTAATCGTAAGAAACTAATATCGAATACTCCTTGATGAGTTTCACCATCTTCACCGACGATACCCGCACGATCAAGGGCAAAAACAACAGGAAGATCCATAATACAAACATCATGAATTACTTGATCAAATCCGCGCTGCAAAAAGGTCGAATAAATCGTACAAAACGGTTTAAACCCCTCTTTTGCCAAAGCCGCCATAGAAGTAACAGCGTGCTGTTCAGCAATCGCCACATCCCAAAAACGGTTAGGATATTTTTCCATCAGTGCACTTAATCCCGTCCCACTAGGCATGGCCGCCGTAACCCCAACGATTTTATCATTATGATCGGCTTGGTGCAGTAGTGCTTCGGCATAAATTTGAGTTGCCGTTTTGACACTGCTTTTACTATTCGCAATACCGCTTTTAAGATCAAAAGGAGAGACACCATGCCACTTTTCATGTTTCCCCTCGGCAATCTCATATCCTTTTCCTTTAATCGTTTGGACGTGAACGATGACGGGTTTCCCCATCCCTTTGGCAAGAGTTAAAATCTCGATAAGTGATTTAAGATCATGTCCATCGACGGGACCTATATATTCAATCCCCATCTCTTCAAACATAATCCCCGGAGTAATAAGCTTGAACGACTCTTCAAAGCGTTTGGCGAGATAATGCGCCCCTTCCCCAAAATTATCAACGAACTGTTCCGTCTTCTTTTTAAACCGCTGATAAAAGGGGCTTGCCATGGCAGAGCTAAGCATCCGACTAATCGCCCCAATAGGTTTGGCGATACTCATCTCATTATCGTTGAGAATAATCACCATCGGATATTTACGATCACCCAGTTCATTAAGGGCTTCGTACACCATCCCAGCCGACATTGCCCCATCTCCTATTAAGACAACGGGAAGCCGACTCTCTTGCTCATCTTTAAGGGCAATTGCTTTTGCTGCACCAACTCCCAACGAAATAGAGGTAGAACTGTGCCCTGAAACAAAATAGTCACTTGAAGATTCATCAGGTTTGGTATAGCCACTGATTCCCCCAAACTGACGAAGGGATTCAAAGGATTCCCAACGCTCGGTGAGTAATTTATGGGCATACGCTTGATGGGATACATCAAAAATAAAAGGATCTTTGGTGCTATCAAAAACTTTGTGCATCGCAACAATAATATCCGTTGCTCCAAGGGTAGAACTAAGGTGTCCACCATTACGACTAACAACGTCCAAAATACGATCACGAATTTTTTCAGAAAGGGTTTCTAACTCACTAATAGTATAATTTTCAATGTTCATTATGCAACCTAAATTTAGGATTCCAGTAATAACGATCGCTTTAACCGTTCAAACCGTTTTTTAATCTGTGAGTCAATATTTCCGACATCGCTGATAGCAACAACACCGCCTAGGCTTATAGCTCGGTCAGAGAGAACCTCGATATGCTTCAGTGATCCCACTTTTTCAGAGATAATACCATGATCGGCAGGATTTACTCGCAACGTTATTTTCGACGCTTCATTGAGCTCTTCTATCAAAATTTCTGACAATTTAGCAGCGATTTTACCACTATTTTCCTGTGTCTCAACCGCGATAACTTCTTTAGCAATATCAAGAGCAGTATGTGTTAATTCTTTTTGTATTGATACCAGTGTCGTTGCAAATTCTGCAGCCACATTTTCAAGCGTTCGAACCGATGCAGCGAATTGATCGTGAGATTGAAGGCTACGGATAGAATTTTGGGATTGTTCTTGAGCCAATCCTGCATTAAACCCTTCCTCGTACGCTGTTTTTTTCGCTGCTTCCAAGGCAATTGCATGTTCCTCTTGAAGGTTCTCAAGGCGCATTTGCATTTTTATCACATTGGAACTCATATCGTCCGCTTTTTTAAGAAGTGATTCAATCAATTCATCTTTAGACGAGCTATTCCCACTTTGAGGCTCATTATCGGGCTCTCGGCGTTTTGGTTGTTGTGATTCCAGCTCTTCATGCGCGTCATGAATACTCGCTCCAACCATCCCAGAAAGAATTTTAAACTGATACTTCCCCACCGAATGGGAGGAGAGATTATCCTTGGTAATCACAACATCTTCCGTCATACGTCTTAGTCAATCATCTCTTCAGATGCCCCTAGTTCTAAGACACCTTGCTCTGCCAATGCTTGTACCGCATCCACTATTTTACGTTGAGCTGTCTCTACCTCTTTCATTTTTACTGCACCCAAGAACTGTAACTCTTCGACAAACGTATCTTTTGCCCGTTGTGACATACATGAGTAGAATTTCTCTTTGAGTTCTTCAGGAGAACTTTTGAGTGCCAACATAAGATCATTCTTATCAACTGCTTTGAGAATTTCCCGAACACTATTGACATCCAAATTCGCAATATCTTCGAACGTAAACATCATCTCTTTGATCGACGCTGCAAGCTCTTGATCGAGTTGTTCGATTTGAGAGAGCGTTTCTTTGGATACTTTTGCACCCAAACGGTTGAAGACATCTGCCACAGCACGTGGTCCACCCACTTCGACTTTGTAGGTTGCCAATGATTCGAGTTTGGATTCAAGAACAGCACTTACACGCTTGATAATTGCGGGTGAGATATCCCCAAGTTTTGCCATACGAATAACCACTTCTCCTCGTAAATCTTGTGGAAAGATATAGAGGGTTTCTGCAGCCGCTGATGGATCCATGTGGGCTAAAATTAGAGCAATCGTTTGAGGATGTTCCGTTGAGATAAAGTCAGCGAGTTGTTGCGGTTTAATCTTAGCAAGATAGGCAAAATTTTGAGTTCCTTGCATCGTTTTAGAGAGTCGTTCCAATATCTTTTTGGCTTCTTCAGGTCCGAGGGCTTTATACAAAATCTCTCTAGCATACTCCAAACCACCGTTCGTGAGATATTGATTGGATTGAATAATCGCATAAAACTCTTCTAGTACAGCAGCGCCTATACTTTTTTCAACTGAACTATTCCCTGCAATATATTTAGAAATTTCGGTAATCGACT
>CANMHZ010000194.1 GCA_947497635.1 Helicobacteraceae bacterium
GCATTGCTTGAGTTATTGGATGAGCGTATTTCTCTTGAAAACAAACAATATCAAGAATGGCTTAATACCCATAAAAAAATATTTTCAGACTATAAAATTTTCGTTAATGAGTTAAAAACTATCGAAGATCAAGAAAAAAAGCTCACTGAACTCAAAGAGTTTGCAGCGTATGAGATAGCCAAAATTGATGCCATTAAACCAACTATTGGAGAAGACGAAGAGCTTCAAATTATCAAAAAACAGCTTTCCAAAAAAGAAAAAATTACCGAAGCAATCAAAGGCTCAGATGCTATTTTCTCGTATGAAAATCAGGTCAATAATGCCCTCTCTCTTTTGGACATTGAGTGTGGATTTTTCGACGATGCAATGAATGAGCTTCGAAATATTTTTGAAACATCGCTTGAAAAAATGGAGTTGCTTGAAGAAGTCTCTGTCGAAGATATGCTTAACCGTATTGAGAGCTTGAGTGAACTCAAACGGCGTTATGGTGGGATTGAAGAGGCTTTGGAATACCGAGATCAAAAAGTAAAAGAGCTAGAAGCTTATGAGATGATAGAACACTCAAAAACAGAGCTTACGAAAAATATTCAAGCGCATCAATCACAACTGAGCGAGCTCTCTTCACAACTCACTTTGGCGCGCAATAATAAAATAGCCATTACCCTTGAACGGCTTAATAACTATTTATCCATGCTTTATTTGCGTCCTGCTACGCTGCAGCTAGAAACGATTGAACATCATTCGCTGGGAACAGATCGTGTCGTATTGGGATTGGAGGGGACAAGGTTAGAGAAGCTTAGTTCGGGGGAGTTTAATCGCCTTCGTCTGGCGTTATTAGCTTTGAGAGTTGAGAGTATGGAACATAGTGGGGGGGTGTTGATGCTCGATGAAATCGATGCCAATCTCAGTGGAGAGGAGTCCATGAGCGTCGCTAAAGTCCTACGCCATCTCTCCACCCACTATCAGATTTTCGTTATCTCTCACCAACCGCAACTAACCTCAATGGGGGATCAACATTTTTTGATCTACAAAGATGATGAAAGCCGCGTTCGTGAACTCAATGAAGTGGAGCGAATCGAAGAGATAGCCCGCATTATCAGCGGTGAGAGTGTCAGCGACGAGGCACGAGGGTTTGCACGAGATTTGTTTGAGCGTGCACAATGTGTCTAATTATTGCTATATTTTCCCTTATATTTTCGGTTAGCTTCTTCTTGAAGGGTAATCTCCCATTGGCTTTGAGCAGTGGGGGTATTGGATTGTTTTTCGTTGCATTAATGATTCGGAATATACGCTTAACACTTAAAGAGAGAAAATTATGATTATAGATACTCATGTTCACCTTGATGATGAACGATACAAAGACGATTTTGAAGAGATGCTCCAACGCTCGTACAATGCAGGGGTAGAAGCGTTTATTATTCCAGGAGCACACCCTTCAACACTTCCTCGCGCGGTAGAGTTATGTGAACAATACGCCAATATTTATTTTGCCGTAGGGGTTCATCCGTATGATTTAGAAGGATTGAAAGGGGTTGATTTTGAACACTATGCCGCGCACCCAAAATGTGTTGCCATTGGGGAGTGCGGAATGGATTATTTTCGTCTTGAAGGATCTGAAGAGGAAAAATTAGCTGAAAAGCAACGGCAAGAGAACGCTTTTCGAATGCAAATACGTTTGGCTAAAAAAGTTAAGAAACCCCTCATCGTCCATATACGAGATGCAAGTCATGACGCTAAGATGATTCTGTTAGAGGAGAATGCAGGTGAAGTGGGGGGAGTCCTTCACTGTTACAATGCTGATGATGAGTTGCTTTCGCTTGCAAATGAGAATTTCTATTTTGGGATTGGTGGTGTAGTGACCTTTCAAAATGCCAAAAAGTTGGTGAATATCCTCCCTCGTATCCCATTAAATAAATTAGTTATAGAAACAGATGGACCCTATTTGACGCCACATCCGCATAGAGGGACACGTAATGAGCCTGCTTATACTGCATTGGTAGCGGATAAAATGGCACAGATTTTAGAGCTACCCATTGATGAGATTACTCGATTGAGTACAGATAACGCCTTTCGACTTTTTGGAGGGTTACTAAAGGGGACATTTATCAGAAAATAGCCTCGATTTTCAGCTCGAAAACGGTATAATTTTACTCTAAAAAAGAATGGGGTCGGGTTTGAAAATAAAAATTATTTTAGGCATATTTGTCCTTATGATAAGTGGATGTACGACACATAAAGGGTCATATTCTTATCAACCGACTAAGTCATCCAAAAAATACCCTTCTGATAAACTGGATGCTTCCCCCTCAAATCTTACAAAAAAGAATGGCGAATCCATTGCATCAATGCGTCCCTACACGGTATTAGGAAAAGAGTATTATCCAACCGTTGTTAGTGTCGGAGATAGTTTTTCAGGTCGTGCGAGTTGGTATGGAGCGGATTTTCATGGAAAATCAACATCCAGCGGTGAAGGGTATGATATGTATGCCATGACAGCAGCCCATAAAACTTTACCAATGAACACCGTGGTTCGAGTTACCAATTTAGATAATAGCCAACAAACAGTTGTTCGTATTAATGATCGTGGGCCGTTTGTCGAGAGTCGAATTATCGATTTGTCATTTGCTAGTGCCAAATCAATCGGATTGGTAGGTCGTGGGAGCGCATCAGTTAAGCTCGAGGTGTTAGGATTTGAGCCTACAGAGTCCAGAATAATTGATTATGTAGCAATGGCGAAGGGACCTCGTCGGGAAGTACTTAACTCTTTTGCTGTTCAAATAGGGGCATTTGCTAATATAAGTGGAGCGATAGACACTCAAAAAAAGTATGCTAGTTTTCATGGATACACCTCAATTATAAAAGATTCTCAGTATAATGACGACCGATTGTATCGTGTTTGGATGCGTGGATTTAGAAGCGAAGCGGAAGCACGTGATTTTATAAACAAAGATTATTTTAATGGACAATTTATTACAAGGGAATGAGATGATTCAAAAAAGCCGACAAACCAAAGAAACTAATATTACTCTCTCTCTTACTCTTTATGGAGAAGGTAAAAGTACAATATCAACGGGTGTTGGATTTTTGGATCACATGTTGGAAAGTTTTGCGAAACATTCATGGATGGATTTAGACATTCATTGCGTGGGTGATACTCACATTGACGATCATCATAGCGTTGAGGATGTCGGAATTGTTCTAGGACAAGCACTGCGCGAAACTATTTTCCCTATCCAATC
>CANMHZ010000195.1 GCA_947497635.1 Helicobacteraceae bacterium
AGTTCTTCCATTTTGAAACTCAGCGCGCTTCCTCGTCCACCCGTTTGCTCAATGATATTCGTAGTAGCATTAATGCTCTTGATAATATTATCAATACTCTCTTGGATTTTATTGACAAGTCGAGAGATAAAATCAGCATTCTTTTCTGACTCACCGGCAAGAGCGCGTGTCTCATCGGCAACAACCGCAAACCCTTTTCCGTGTTCTTTCGCACGACTTGCTTCGATTGCGGCATTTAGGGCAAGAAGATTGGTTTGATCGGCGATTTTTGCAATAAATCCAACCGCCTCCCCAATGTTCTCGGATGAGAGTTTCAACTCTTCTGATTTTTTAGAAGATGTTTTAGCAACATCAACCGCTTTTGCCATTCTCTGTACGGAGGTATTAATCGTCCCTACGGATGCCATAATATTGTCTCCAGCCGCAAGCGTTGAGGAGATAACCATATCAATACTAGACGTCATCCGTCCAATGTTTGAGCTAATAGAGCGAACATTTTTAAGGGCTTGCTCACTTGCTCCACTGTTCTCTTCGGCTGCCGTAGCAATCTGCTCCATTGAACTTTTGAGCTGTTCAATTGCGCTGACACTCTCTTGAGCATTGTCCAAAATTGTCGTCGCAACCCCTGCGATACTCTCTGAAATTTGTTGTTGTTTTGCCAATGTACGCTGACGGCGTTTATCGGGTCCCACTCCTGCTACCGCCATGGGTGCAGACTCTCCTCGTCTAACTAGTGCCATAATTTCTCCTTAGTCCAATGTTGCGTAAAGTGCTTCTGCTTTTTTGATGTCATCACGTGAAGGTTTTATTCGAATAGAGACGTATCTTACATTTCCATTTTTATCGGTTGATCGCAAGACTGTAGCATATACCCAGTAGTAGCCGCCCCCTTTTCGGGAATTTTTTACAAATCCCGTCCAAAAGCCTTTACTTTGAGCATCTTCCCACAATGATCGAAAAGCAGCACGAGGCATATCGGGATGACGAACTACATTATGGGGCTGACCCATCAACTCTTCCCGCTTCCAGCCAGCGATTTTCAAAAAGGCATCATTTGCATACGTCACGATACCTTTTTCGTCTGTTTCCGACAATAAATACAAATCGTCGTACAACACCTCACCATCATCCAAAAATGTCAGCCCCTCACGTTCACCCACAGCGTCTACTCTTGCCATCACTTCAGTCCCTCTCTTGTGCTCACTACTAATTGCGAGTAGCATAGCGTTAGAGTTCTAAATTACAACTGAAAAATAGAAAAACAAAAGGGCTAACCCCTAAAAATATTACGTTAAATACACGACGTGCAACCTAATCGTTTTAACAAAGAAATTAGTTATAATTCATCCAAAAAAAAGTACTTGTCCCAAATAAAAATTTTAATTCCCTTGTTTTCAAAGGTATCCAATGAACAAATTACTCTTAAACAGTATCTTTCTTGCCACCTCATTGAGTGCTTTTTCCACTACCAATCTCCAATACCTCTATGGTAATTTTGAGGGGCCGACCTTTATGGATACCCAAAGCCAAGACAAACAGACAGTAACAGCAGAGCACTATCGCACATGGGAGTATGGAGATTTGTTTATGTTTGCTGATTATGCTTACGCGAAAAAAGGGCTTCAATTTACTAATGAGAAAAATGATCTCTATGGTGAAATTTCACCACGACTTAGTCTCAATAAAATCGGAGGATTCTCAACCTCAGATGGGCTAATAAAAGAGTATTACACCTCCTTTCAGTATAACGGTTCCAATACTTACCACGCATGGCTATATGGGGGAGGAGTTGATCTAAATCTCCCTAAATTTACCGTTTTTGGGCTCAATCTGTACCGAAAAATCCAAAATATCGGGGATGATACCTATCAGCTTTCAGCGAATTATTATGCACCCCTGAGTGAACGATGGCATTTTGAGGGATTCGTGGATTGGACAACCGTCGATTTTATGAGCCAAAACCAGTTGTTATTTAATCTCTCACCAACTATAGGAATATCTAAAGGGAAAATAGAAGTGGGGACAGAGTGGCACTACTACCACGAGAACAGTTACCACACCGATAACGATGTGTTTCAGGCGATGATTAAATACCGATGGTAAAAAGAGCCTCTACTCTTTTTTCATCACCGCCCACACAAAACCGCCCAAACCACTTGCAACAACGATCACCAAAAATCCCACTTGGAACCAATCCATCCCCGTCATGACACCGCCTCATTTAAATCTTTTTCTTTGAGTTGACCACACGCTGCACTAATATCAAGCCCTTTGGAATCGCGTATCGTACACAATACACCATGGGTCGTCAGATACTCTTGAAACTTCACCATATCCCCTCTCGTAGGACGACCATAATCAGATCCTTCGTAAGGGTTAAAAAAGATTAAATTTACTTTGGCTTTGATTCCGTGCAACAGCTTGACCAATTTTTTCGCCGAGACCAAATCATCATTTTTATCTTTAATGACCAAATACTCAAACATCACCCGCTTACGGGTATCAATAGGGAACCGTTTTACCGCATCGATGATTGAAGCAATATTATACGCTTTGTTCATGGGGATGAGTTCGCTTCGAAGTTCATCATCAACGGCGTGAAGCGAGATAGCGATATGGACACCCAAATCCATTTCCCCAAGTTTGTCGATTTTGGTACTCAAACCACTCGTTGAAACCGTCTGTCGCTTGCCAGAGATAGAAAGTCCCTCTTCATCTTTGAAAATCGTAATCGCTTTCGCTAAATTATCGAGATTATCCAATGGCTCCCCCATTCCCATATAGACGATATTGAGACGCTTTGCAGCAGCCAGCCCGTTATCAGCTTTGACGGCAAGCACTTGTGCCACGATCTCCCCCGCACTCAAATCACGGGTAAATCCCCCCTTAGCCGTGAGACAAAACGTACATCCTACCTTGCACCCAACTTGTGTCGAAACACACACGGTATAGCGCGCTTCATTTTCAATATTCCCCTCGTCATCGATAGATTCATCTTTCATCTTGAGCCATACCGTCTCGATCGTTTTACCATCGCTTAGTTCAAAAAGATATTTGATCGTCCCATCCATAGAGCACTCTTTACGGGCAATTTTAAGGGGCATAATCTCATAATTCTGTGCTAACTCTTCTCTCATCGCCTTGGGAAGATTTTGCATCGTTTCAAAACTTGTCGCATATTGATGATAAATCCACCCCCATATTTGTTTGGAACGAAAAGAGGGTTTGACCAATGCTGC
>CANMHZ010000196.1 GCA_947497635.1 Helicobacteraceae bacterium
TGCGTTTGCTGAAGCATGATTTCACTGATATAGATGTAGTAAGGATCAGTTGTTGTACGCCATGGAAGAGTGTGACGACCATTTTGTGAGTACCAATGATAAAGAGATTGATGTGCGGGAAGAATCATTTTGTGATTGTAGCAAAAAACACTTAGAAGAGCTAAAATGATTAAATAGAATGAGTATTCTGGACTTACCCGCTCTCAGAAACAGACCCAAAATCTCATTGATTGTATTGTATCATATTTAATATGGATTTATTACCTTTAAATATATAAAAATGTTTAAAATAATTTATTGCTACAGTTTGGTGTACAAAAATCACTTAAAAGGAAAAATACAATGGTGAGTGTTAGTGAAATTTTTACCGATTATATAGAGATTAAAGGGTCGAAATTTATCTCATTTCTTATGCCAATTTCTTTATATGATAGGCAGATGAAGCGGCTTCGTGAAGAACACCCCAAAGCAGTTCATTTTGTCAGTGCCTATCGTAGTCTCAATGAATATGATCAAATTGCTGAATACAGTGGGGATGATGGTGAGCCCAAGGGGACATCGGGAAAACCAACCTTAAGTGTTTTGCAAGGGCATGATCTGATCAATACGGCGATTATTACAGTACGCTATTTCGGCGGGACGAAACTCGGGCCTGGGGGATTGGTGCGGGCGTATGCTCAGGCGGCAAATGCGGCGTATGCTCAAGCTGTTTTACTTCCGTATGAAAAGTTGTTTCTGCACCACATCGAATGTGATTATTCCCATATCTCCATGGTCGAGTATGAGAATGTTCAACACGGTATTCGAATCGTTTCCAAAGAGTTTGGAGAGAGAGGGGCGGTGTTCGAGATTGAAGGGACGGCGGAGAATCTGGAAACATTTTCTAATCTCCTTGGACGGACGATTCGCCGAGTTTAACTTAGACTTTGCTCCACAGCTTCTCATTAAGCTTCAGCTCTTCAATAATCCCAATCGTATATCGGAGGGTATTGATATACTCCATCGCCTGTTTATAATCGAGTAGCGATGTAAAGATAGCGGCTTCAAAGAGATCTTTTTTCGTTCCGATCCCCACGTGAATATGGTTTTGGACGAATGAGATAAAAAGTGGATAGGAAACTTTTTTTTGAAACTCCAAAATCCGTTTCATCATTGAATGGCTCAGTATATAACGCGCTTCAATGGGGTCATTTCCGTAGACAACGAACGCTTTTTCAAAAGTAGGATCATCAAGACGGATAAGATCATCACGCGAAAAATTATGAGATTGTAACCACCCTCCGATGAGGGTTCCAAAACTCTTTTGGGCTTGATCGGGGAGAATTACGGTTTTAGCTTTAAAATATTTGTTAAACTCCGCCACGAGAAATAATCCCCGAAAGAGGGTGTGCCACTGCGTACGTCCTTTGGAATCTTTTGTCTGATATTCGGCATGAATATCGGAAAATTCGAGAGGGACACCGTCTATAGAACCTTTGACATAATCATTTCCGCTGTAACGATCGATAGAATGTGGAAATAGATTGGAGCGCTCAAAAAGGTATTGCGAGATCATAAAGTCGGGATTGTAGAGGAGATGGGGATCAATAGCACCAATGAGGGGGTTGATCACCTTTATTTTAAAATCTTTGGCATAGTCTTGTGTTATAGAACGGTAGATAAACCCTCCAACTGCGACAAACCCCACGAGAATAGCCATTGAGAGAGGATGTAAAAGTCCAACATTCTTCCCCACCCAAATCGCCGTGATAAGAAAAATAACAGCTCCTATCCCCCCATACCATTGAAGTTTAGAGACAATTTCTACTCTCGTCTTTTCTAACTTTTCTAGCGAGGGGTAGAGTTCTTTGTAATAAAAATCGGTGAGTTCAGAGGTTGATTTCATCGATTAAAGAGGGTATTAACATCAACATTTTGCCGCTCAGTAACCGTAATTTCAAATACGGTGCGTCGCTGTAGATTCATCCATCCTGCTATCATATTGGTTGGAAACATTTCAATGGCGTTATTGAGATCAGTAACCGCTTGGTTATAAGCACGGCGTGCGGCTGATATTTGCTCCTCTATTTCATTGAGAGAGCGTTGAAGGTGCATTACATTCTCATTTGCTTTGAGATCTGGGTATGCCTCCATTGCGATAGTGATTGCGCCAAGAGCCGAAGTAAGCTTTGCATCCAAAGAAATTTTTTGCTCATCGCTGAGATTGGGTTTCATCGCTTGGGCACGAAGTTCTGTCACTTTTTCGAGGGTTGATTTTTCATGCTGCATGTACTGTGAAACGGATGCGACAAGATTGGGGATAAGGTCAAACCGCTTTTTGAGAACAGTATCGACACTGGCGAAGATATTTTCGACCTGATTTTTTTTGCCGATAAGGGAGTTGTACATTAAAATGCCGATGAGAGTGACGACACCTAGCGCGACGAGTATGAGAGTCATGAAAGATTCCTTTTGAAATAAATACCTTATTTTAAAAGAAATTATCTAAAGAGAGAGTTATAGGTTTAAACTTTAGTTCGATTATCCTTTAATAAAGGGCGAGACCAGACTAAACTTGCAAGAAGTGTCCCCAAATATCCGCACGCCATATCTTTTTGTGCATCCCATGGATCTCCTTGAACCCCTAAAAATGCTATTCCAAGATCGGGATGCGCTATTTGTGTTGCAACCCATTCGATGACCTCATAGATACCTGAAGCTGCGATGAGAAAAATAATGGTAAAAAGGAATGTTTGAATAGCTGACTTTTGAAATGAGGTGAAGAACTCATAAAAGGGCAAGAAGAGTAAAAAGCCAAATAAAAAATGGACAACTCGATCATAATGGTTCCGTTCAAAGCCAAAAAAGTGGGTAATGGGGGAAAACCATGGCATCTCACTGTAGGTATAGTGGGCACCAATTGCGTGTAAAACAAAAAAGAGAAAAAGCATTATTGCACTTGTAAGGGAAAAGTCGGTTCTGCGGTCACTCCAGATAAGAATCGGCAGAGCAATAAAGACTAAGATGTTTTCTAAAAGCCAATCATCACGATACCACGGATTAAAAGCAAGGAGAATCCAAATAAAAATATAAAGGGTAAAAAGAAATGTTTTTTGTTTCATCTGTGAATGATAACATAAGTAAAAAATAATAGGGAAATAAAATGAGGGTGGCGCGGCCAACGGGACTCGAACCCGTGACCTCCTGCGTGACAGGCAGGCATTCTAACCAACTGAACTATGGCCGCACA
>CANMHZ010000197.1 GCA_947497635.1 Helicobacteraceae bacterium
TTTAGTGGAAAAATTAGGGTTGAAAATACCTCTCGCGGGGCACGATTTACCATCAGCTTACCTATTGAGCGAACAGTGATGGATATTATGATACAGGGGAAAAATTAATGAATCACTATTTTCATAGACAAATACAATTATGGGGTGAAGAGACGCAACACCTATTGCAAGCAAAGCGGATTGCAATCATTGGAAGCGGGGGATTGGGAAGTTCTCTAGCATTCGCGCTAGGTGCTTCAGGAATTGGAGAAATTCATATTGTTGACTTTGATACGGTAAGTCTTCATAATATTCATCGTCAGATTGCTTTTAAGATGGGAGATGAAGATAAATTTAAAGCAGAGGTCTGTGCTACCGTAGTCGAGGAACGATGCCCCTATGTTAAAGCTGTTGCGCACATAGGTGATTTTGATGAATTTACTCAAAAAAATATTGAAGTCGATCTCATTATTGATGCAACCGATAATCTTGCAACTCGTGGTGAAATCAATACCTACGCTAAATCTAAGCATTTACCATGGATCTATGGTTCAGTTGAAGCATTTCATGGTCAAGTTTGTTTTTTTGAAGAAGCCTCATTTACAGAACTCTTTAAAATCACTTCAAAAACTCCCGCTGGAATTGCAGCACCGATTGTAATGCACATCGCTTCATTGCAAGCAAATTTGGCATTGCGTTATTTGGCGGGCTTAAGTGTACTAAAAGATAAGCTTTATTATATCTTTTTTAATGATGTGGGGGAATTGATAACGCAAAAGTTTGTATTGCCAAAGTCAGAATAGTTAATAGTGTTTCTTTGGAAGCACGGTTAATGAAATGAATTTTTAAGCGATTTTAATGAGAAGAAATAAAAAAGAAAGAATAAAAATATTTCGCGCCGAAGCACGAAATCAAGTCGCTTGCGCTAAACTTATTTTGCAGCAGGTGCTTCAGCAGCAGGTGCTTCAGCAGCAGGTGCAGTAGCGTCAGCAGCAGGTACTTCAGCAGCAGGTGTAGCAGCGTCAGCAGCAGGTGTAGCTTCAGCAGCAGGTGCTACTTCTTCAGTTGCAGCAGCAGGTGCTTCCTCAGTTTTTGCAGATTCGCTGCACCCGATAAACATAGCAGCTAAAAGCATAGCAGAAACGATTTTCATCATGTAAGACTCCTTAAGAAATATGAGTGGAAGTATACCATTAACTCCCCCATCTTTGTCAAGAGTTTTCATAAAAAAAGAGTAATTTTTTTATGAAAGACCTATATTGCGGAGTTTGCTATGCTCCTAAAATGAAATTTTTTTACTATTTTGGAGTCTTTTGTAACCTTTTGTATCAAAGTAAATACTTTTTTATTCACTTTTTATCCGTTATAATCACTTTTAATTTTGGAATATAGGAGATAATTGTATGATCTCACCATTACGTATTTTTCGTTTAATTCTTCTCTTCGTATTGTTTTTTGGAATTTTCCTATATGCAACACCCTCTATTCCCATCTTATGCTATCACCGTTTTGCACCAAAAATTAATGATTCAATGACAATCAAAACAAAAACATTCGATTCACAGCTCCAATGGTTACACGCAAATGGTTATACGGTGATCTCATTGGAAACCGCAGTTGAGTATATTCAAGGTGGGATCAAATCCATTCCCCCTAAATCCATTGTCATTACAGTGGACGATGGGCATAAAAGTGTTTATACGGATATGGCACCACTTATTTTAAAGTATAAAGTACCTATAACCCTTTTTATCTATCCAAGTGCAATATCGAATGCTACGTATGCGATGACGTGGGATCAGTTGCGTCAACTTGAAGCATCAAAACTGTTTCAAGTAGAGTCTCATACCTATTGGCACCCTAATTTTAAGCGTGAGAGAAAAAGACTTTCTTCGCAAGAGTATGAAAAATTTGTAACGATTCAGCTGATTAAGTCGAAGTCGGTATTAGAGAAAAAAATGGGACACCCTATCAAATATTTGGCATGGTCGTTTGGTATTTATGATAGTGATCTTCTCTTAAAAGCAAAAGATGCCGGATATCTAATGGCATTTTCGATTGATAATCACAATGCAAAGGCAGGTATTAATACGATGGCACAACCACGTTACATGATTCTTGATGGGTATGATTTGAAACGTTTTGAATCGATTGTTAGCGGGAAAGAGGATAAGTAAAAAAAATTGCTATAATATAAGTATTAAATCCCATTACAAAGGGTGTGTTTTGCACTTTGAACCTTATCCATTTGAAAAATTAACTATGTTATTAGAGGGGATTATCCCAAATTCAGTTTATTCTCCTATTGCTCTTACGATCGGTGAACCACAGTTCGAGACCCCAGCATTTATACAAAAATCACTATGCAAGCACTCCGAAGAGTTGCGCCGTTACCCGAAAACTGCGGGAGAAGTGACTCTTAATGATTCCATGCGAGGATTCGTTAAGAGTCGTTTTGGGGTGGAGCTTAAAGTGAATGAACTAATCAGCTCATTTGGAACGCGTGAGGTGCTCTTTAATTTTCCGCAATATTATCTGTTTGATAAAAAAGAACCCGTAATGGCGTATACCAATCCATTTTATCAGATTTACGAGGGGGCGGCTATCGCGTCGCGCTCAAAAGTAATTCACCTCAATTTGACGGAACAGAACGGTTTTAAGCCTGTGGTCAATGAAGATGAGCTTGCGGTTTGCGATTTGGTGATTTTGAATTTTCCGAACAATCCTACGGCTTCGGTGTTATCATTGGAAGAATTGGGTGAGTGGGTGAAGCTTGCCCTCAAGCACGATTTTCTCCTTATTAATGATGAGTGTTACAGTGAGATTTACACGACGCAAAAAGTTCCTTCACTCCTCGAAGCTTCTGTTTACGTCGGTAATACGTCCTTTAAAAATGTCCTCGTCATTAACTCGATTTCTAAACGATCTTCTGCTCCCGGATTACGAAGCGGATTTATTGCAGGCGATGCGGATATTTTAAAAGGGTACGCGCAGTATCGCACCTATGTCGGATGTGCATCCCCGCTCCCTCTTCAAGCGGCGGCAGCAATGGCGTGGGCGGATGATGAGCATGTG
Organism: Helicobacteraceae bacterium; assembly: GCA_947497635.1. Taxonomy (GTDB): domain Bacteria; phylum Campylobacterota; class Campylobacteria; order Campylobacterales; family Sulfurimonadaceae; genus Sulfuricurvum. The sequence goes on from CANMHZ010000197.1 coordinate 3,055, forward strand.
CAAGTGGCGCGTGATGTCTATGCCAAAAATTTTAAAGCTGCACAAGAGATTTTGGGCATTGATACCTCAAACGCAACGTTTTATGTGTGGCTCAAAGTAGGGGATGCGTTGGAATTTACGAAGCGCCTCTATCGTGATTATAATCTAAAGGTACTTCCTGGAGAATTC
>CANMHZ010000198.1 GCA_947497635.1 Helicobacteraceae bacterium
TGTGGCTAAAGAGCGTCATTTGCCTTTTGAAGCATTGGCGAATGCTGAATGGTTTGAATATGATCCAACTTTAGCTTGGGCATTTTATGGGCATCGGCTCAATCTTTATCGTGATACGGTTCCCCATGCAGGGTTTGAGATGCTTCGAAAACTGTGTAAGAAGAAAGGGGATAATTATTTTGTCCTTACCTCCAATGTTGATGGGCAGTTTCAAAAAGCGGGATTTGATGAGAATAAAATATCTGAAATTCATGGAAGTATCCATCATTTACAATGCACCTCAGACAAGGAACACGGGATATGGTCGGCTGATGAGGATAACGTTATCGTCGATATGGAAGGATTCAAAGCGCAATCGCCCCTTCCAGTATGTCCAACGTGTGGTGCCCTCGCCCGCCCGAATATTTTGATGTTTTGGGATTGGGGTTGGCTAGGAATACGCAGTGATACTCAGATGAAACGGTTTGAGCATTGGAAACGGACTATGATAAAAGAAAAGAAAAAAGTAGCGGTAATTGAAATCGGGGCAGGAACCGCTATTGCCTCTATTCGTCGAATGAGTGAGAGTGCAGCGAAGCAGTTTCATACACCACTCATTCGGATTAACCCACGAGAATCGCAAGGGTTATTGGGGACGATCAAACTGGCTTTGGGAGGGTTAGAGGGGATAGCGGCTATTTTAAAATACGACCTCATCCGTCCCCTCAAATAGTTCATTTTCTACTTTATCGGCATCTTTTGTTTTTGCCACAGCTTTTGACATGCGGTTTTTTTGGCTATTTTCTAGCATTCCAGCGTAATACGAAATCGCATCACGGATAATGTCACTCTTTTTTTTGTGTAGTGTTTGAGAGATGAAATCGAGTTTCTCTTCCAACGATTTATCGAGTCGTACGGTAGCTGTCATCGGTAATCCCTTGATTGTATTTTTGTAATACAGTATTGTATATTGAATTGTATTCATATTGCTGAGTTGACTCGTCACATTGTACAGTAGACACCGTACATCCAATTTAAGTGAAATTATATTAAAATAAACATAAAAAGGTACAGTATGAAAACTATTATCCTCGATACCGAAACCACTGGAGCAAGGGAGGTTGATCGTATCTGTCAACTAAGTTATCTTGTCTGCGATGAGCAAGGTGAGATCCTCGAAATACACAATAATCTTTGTACTCCGCCACTTGCAATTAGTTTTGAAGCGATGACGGTGCATCACATCACTCCTGAAATGTTGATAGGGACGCCTGAATGTATCGAAACCACCGCTTTTAAACGCCTCGTAGAACTTAATACTCCCGATAATCTGATGGTGATTCAAAACGCTGAATTTGATTTGGGAATGCTTGCCAAAGAGGGGATGAAGTTAGAGATGAAACTTGTTGATACTTTCCGCGTTCTTCGTGCCCTTCATCCGCTTGATACGCCGCATGGGCTCCAGTTTAAACGCTACCAATGGGGGTTGTATCATAAAGAACAAGCTCTTATTGACAAACTCGGTATTGAGATCAAAGCGCATGATGCATTGGGTGATGTTATCGTCCTTAAACACCTTTATGAAAAACTCTGTGAAGATCACAGTATTGAGACGATGATTGAGTTGTGTTCACAACCGATCATCCTCGAATACATCCCTTTTGGCAAACACAAAGGAAAACGTTTCGAAGAGGTGGCATTGGAAGCCCGTAACGATTTGCGCTATATGCTTGAGCACTTTGATTTGGATGGCGATTTGCGTGCGACATTGTTGCATCATTTGGAAACAACTAAAGCCAATGCTATTATTACCATCGGATTTGGGAAATATCGGGGTAAAACTCCTGCTGAAGTGGCGCAAACTGATCCAGCATATTTAACTTGGCTGTTAAATAATGCTGAACAACTCGATGATGAGACTCGTGAAGCAATTAATAATGTCCTCAATGCCTAAAAGTGCAAAAAACGTTACGGAATTACTACTGAGGAGAAGGGTGTTTTCATTAGACACCATTTGTCCATCAGTCTCAGTATAATAGTTCCATCACACCAAAGGAGTTCCCCATGACGAATACCTCCCCCTTTTCTGGAAGCACTTACACACTACAAGAAATTGCCAACACGCTAGGTGTTACTCGTGAATGCGCCCGTCAAATCGAGATGCAAGCCCTCAAAAAACTCAAACATCCGAAACTTCGTCATCAATGGGAAGATATAATAGAGACGACCCACGCGATGGGTGATGCCAACCAAAAAGGGGTGTGATAGAGATGTGTACGCAAGCCACCGATACGATCCAATACAATGGGACAAAATTACAAATAACAGGGGCATATTTGCCTCGAAAACACAATGGCTATTTATCCCCTTTAGTGTTTGTCCTAATAGAGAGAGACATCTCATTAGCTCCGATACAAGCAAATACGGGAAATTATCAAGGGTTCACGTGCGGATGGGAGATTGTCGATGATGAATTGTATTTGATCCGATTTAGCAGCCGATCGAGGAGGGTCTATACGAGTGCACAGATATTTGGTACGGAGCCGATTGACGATTTACCGCAGGAGAAAGTCAAAGAGATTGCAAAATCTAAAAAAGAAAGAGTACAACCTGAGACAAATCGTGAAGAAGAGGAAAAAGATTTAACACCAGAAGAAAAGAAAATAAGAATGAAAATTTTTCTGGAGGAAATTTCACGAAGAGAGCATGAAGTTGAAGCAATACTGCCTGCAGCTGAGTGTTCACACGAAAAACTTGAGCAAATTGGAAAAGAGCTCAATGCAACGCGTGAAAAAGTTAGGGAGATAGAGGGCAGTTATCCAGATGATACAACACGCATGAAAGCTCCTTGGTTTACGGGGAATATTATCGCTTATGAATGGCGAGCGAAGAGTGAACAAGAACGTAATGGATGGAAATTTACGTTTCAAGAGGGGAAATTGGTTAAGAAAAAAAGAACGTACGTTTGGACTCCGAAACGGTTGCGGGATTATATTGAGGATTGAAAAAGACAACGATTTGTGGGGTGAGTTATAAATGAAAGAAAATCTGATGAGATGTCAATAATGATGTACGATGATTTGGCAACATTGACGGAAGGGGTTATATCGACCGCCATCGAATCTGGGAAAAAAATTACTCCCATCTATTTTTATGACGCATATCGTGCGCTTGATGAACTCGATGAGGCACTATAT
>CANMHZ010000199.1 GCA_947497635.1 Helicobacteraceae bacterium
CTTATCAAAGGAGCCTTATGATCCAAAGCTTACGCGGAATGAACGATATTCTAGCTAATGATTACGAACGGTATGAGTATTTTCTCTCCACCGCTTCCACTGTTGCCAAGCGATACGGTTTTCACTACATTGAAACCCCTCTTCTCGAAGAGACAGCCCTCTTCAAACGTTCCGTAGGAGAATCAAGCGACATCGTCGGCAAAGAGATGTACCAATTCACGGACAAAGGAGAGAATGATGTGTGTTTGCGCCCTGAAGGGACAGCGGGAGTCGTACGGGCATTCATTCAACACAAACTGGATAAAAAAGGGGGGATTCACCGCTTTTATTATCACGGGGCTATGTTTCGGTATGAGCGTCCCCAAAAAGGGCGTTTGCGTCAGTTTCACCAGTTCGGAGTAGAGAGTTTTGGTGTTGATAGCGTTTATGAAGATGCGTTGATGATTATGATGGTTGCCGATATTCTAAAAGCATTGGGTATCGGCTACAGCCTAAAGCTCAATTCATTGGGAGACCAGCACTGTATGCCAGCGTATCGTGAGAAACTCGTTTCCTTTATTGAAAGTTGTGGCGATGCGATTTGTGGTGACTGTGAACGTCGTAAGCTTACCAACCCTATTCTGGTATTGGATTGCAAAAATGAAGCGTGTCAAAATCTTTATGTCAATGCCCCTAAGCTGATTCATAACCTCTGCGACGGATGCCAAAGTGATTTTGATACACTAAAATCTATTTTAGATGCCCATAATATTGGATATGAAATCGACACTAATCTCGTTCGAGGGCTTGATTATTACTCCAAAACTGCCTTTGAATTTGTCAGCGATGCTATCGGTTCTCAAAGTGCAATAGCTGGTGGAGGACGGTATGACCGCCTCATCGAATTTTTGGACGGCAAACCAACTCCTGCGGTAGGATTTGCGCTGGGGATTGAGCGCTTAATGGAGCTCATCGTAATGCCTGAGCCTGTACGCGAGGGGTATTATCTAGGGGCTATGGATTCAGAATCTTTGGGTGATATTCTCAAAATAGCCGAAACTCTTCGAAAAGAGCAAAAAGCCGTCGTCGAGTATGAAGCCAAAAGTCTCAAAGCCCATCTCAAAGGAGCTGATCGTATCAACGCCCGTTATTGCGTGGTTATCGGTGAGAATGAACGATTAAATAATTCGATTTGGATTAAAGACTTGGTTGAAAAAACCGAATCAACCATTCCAGCAACACATTTTACATCAAAAGAGAGTTTATGAAAAATTACGGTATTGATATTTGGGGTGAAAACAATTTTAAAATCGATCAAGGGATGATAAAAGTTAATTATAAAAGTTCCCCTTCCCTCCTTGAAATTACACAAAAAATTCGTAAAACCAACTTGAGTGGTCCTTTGATTTTACGTTTTCCCCACTTAATAGAGAAACAAATCGGTCTACTTTATTCAAACTTTCAACGAGCTATTACTGAAAACGATTACACAGGAACATTTCGTGCTGTCTTTCCCCTCAAAGTCAACCAATTTCCAGAAGCAGTTGATGCAGTTGTTGAGCACGGGGAAAAATTTGGCTACGGATTAGAAGCAGGCTCCAAAGCTGAACTAGTCCTTGCCATGGAAAAAACTCCTATTGGTTCCCCTATCACCGTCAATGGTTTTAAAGATGAAGAGATGGTGCGACTGGGCTTTATAGCTGCACAAATGGGTCATGATATCACCATTACTATCGAAGGAATTGGTGAGCTTGAATGGATTATTGATGTTGCCCAACAATGCGATCTAAAAGTTCCCAATATTGGTATTCGAATCCGTTTACAAAGTGAAGGGTCGGGGATTTGGGCAAAAAGCAGTGGATTAAGTGCAAAGTTCGGTCTTACCTCCACCGAGCTTATTGAAGCCATGAATATGTTACAAGAGCACAATATGGTAGAACATTTCACTATGATTCATTTCCATGTTGGTTCACAGATGCAAGACATTTCCACTCTTAAACGGGTATTGCGTGAAGCGGGTAATATTTATGCTGAACTCAAAAAAATGGGGGCGGATACTCTAAATGCCATTAATATCGGAGGAGGATTAGCGGTTGAGTATTCGCAGCACACCGCCAACCGTCTACGAAACTACACCCTAGAGGAATTCTCCAACAGTGTTGTTTTCCTGCTTCGTGAAATTATGAATGCAAAAGGGGTTTCCCACCCCAATATATTTACCGAATCAGGGCGTTTTGTTGTTGCTTCGCACTCTGTTTTGATTACCCCCGTACTTGAGCTTTTTTCACACGATTATCAAGAAAAATCACTGAAACTTAAAGAGCAAAACCCTCCCCTCATTGAAGAGTTACGTGAACTTAATGCCCTACTCTCTCCGCGTACGTGTATCGAGTATATGCACGATGCCCTTGATCATATGGAATCACTATTAACCCTCTTTAACTTAGGGCACATTGATCTCCTTGACCGCTCCAATGCTGAGATTTTAGTGCATCAAATTATCAAAAAATCACTCTACCTCTCTCAAGATAATCTTGTTCCTGAAATCGAACGGTTACAAGTGAAACTTCAAGAGCGTTATTTGATCAATAGCTCTATTTTTCAAAGTATCCCCGATTATTGGGGACTACAGCAACAATTCCCTATTATGCCCCTTGATCGTCTCGATATGCCCGCTATCCGTGCGGCAAGTCTTTGGGATATTACCTGTGACAGTGATGGTGAAATTCGCTTTAAACCCGAAACACCCCTTTATCTTCATGATATCGACTTAGACGAAGAAGAGTATTTTCTCGCATTTTTCAATGTCGGTGCTTATCAAGAAACATTAGGGATGAATCATAATCTCTTTACTCACCCCAGCGAATGTACTATTCTCATTAATGATGAGGGATATGAGATTGAAAACTTCACAGAATCTGATAATGTTCTCAATATTCTTGAAGATATTGGATATGACAGCTCCAAACTTCTAACGAACCTTAAAAATAAACTGGTCGCCAGTGATTTTAGTACAGAAGAAGAAAAAACAGATACACTTCAAAAACTCGAAATGTATCTTTATCAAAATGGGTACTTACGAACAACACGATAAGGATTGAATGTGGGACTTTTTTCAGAAATAGCCGAGGATTTTTCGAACGTTACTAAAAATGATCCTGCCATTAGTTCTCGTATCGAATTTCTTT
>CANMHZ010000200.1 GCA_947497635.1 Helicobacteraceae bacterium
CTCTCTGGGAATGATCTCAATGATGAGGGTCTAATCCCCTACATCGCGTTTTGTCTTGATAAATATACTATAAAGGCAGAACGAATAGCATTTGAAATTATGGGTGGGATGAAATTTATTACTTCAGATCATGCCCTATTGACCGTAAAAGCTCTTAAAGCACAAGGGTATAAAATTATTGTTAATGATTTTGGCTTAGGAATGTGTGACCTTTTAAAGTTAACAAGTATTGCCCCTGACTTCATTAAGCTACATAGCGATTTAACTTTGAAGCTGGAAGTAGATAGTAGTTTTATTGCTATTATTCAAAAATTAATTGAGGTCATCCACCTTATTGGTTCCAAAGCAATCCTCAAGCATATATCGAACTCACATTTATTGCAAATGAGTGCTCTATCAAAAGTTGATTGTGTACAAGGGTATGCGGTAGGACTGCCATTTGAGGTCATACGTGAGTTGTAATATTCCTACCATTATACATATAACCGATGTAAGCACCCCAACAGTAATGTCCACGCTTTTTACGGACTCATTAAAGCTGTTTACAACCAATACACAGTACGTTATGGCGATGAGCGATGAATGTGCAGGGATAATTTTGAATGTAGTCAATGTAACAGATCAACATTTTCATTTACTTCAAACGTACTCAGCACTCTCCCACAATCTTGGATTAATTATAGTTTCTGAAGTATGCGATCCACATTTACATCAATCATTATCGCTACTTTTTCATACCGTATTGTTTACACCTACACAAATATTAGATAATAGTTCCAAAAGCCGTTCAGAAATTTCTCATTTTTTTCACTCAATCGCAAAACGAAGAGAGTATGAAAACTCTTTAAAAGAAAAAGCACATTATGCAAATAATATTGAAACTCTCGGAGTAATCGCGCATCAATGGAGACAACCCCTTCATCTTATCAGTTTAGAAACAATCAATCTTGTCGTCCAAGCCACTATAAATACTGCTGTATTAAGTTCTGAGGTACATAAGAGTGCCAATTTAATCGCGGAACAATCCCAGCGTATGTCAAATGTCCTCAACAGTATCCTAAAAATTGGGCAAGATCGAAAAATTAAAACTCTTTTTTCGATACAGAGTACTATGGAAACACTCAATATTTTCTTTAAAGATCGACTAAATGAGAAGAATATTGCGATTTCGATAGACATTAGCGAGGCAGCTGAATTATATGGATTTCAAGTCGATTTGGAAGAGGTACTGATTAATTTACTCTCAAATGCCATCGACGCGTTCGATACCTTATCAATTGAGGTTCCAAAAAAGATATTCTTTACCCTAATCCAAGAAAACGGTCAGTGTAATTTTTATATTAAGGATAATGCAGGTGGTGTTCCAGAAGCTCTCGTTGAGAAAATATTTGAAGCTAATTTTTCTACAAAGCAAAAAGGAAAAGGGTTTGGCATAGGTCTGCATATTGCTCGTTTGATTATCGAACAAGAATTTGGCGGAACATTAACGCTGAAAACAGATTCACAAGGGTCTGAATTCATTATTTCATTGCCTCAACAAGAAATTAATAATGTAAAATTCGTCCATTAAAGAGGTAGAAAATGTTAAATGAACTAATTTCTCGTATTAATGCGCAAAAAGATTTTTCAATTCTTTTTGCTGAAGACGAGGAGATGATACGTCGTCCGATGTTGGCACTTATTAAAAGAATCTGCCCCAATACAATTCCAGCAGTAGATGGTGAGGAAGCATGGAACCTGTATCAAGAAAGACCATTCACGGTCGTAATTACAGATTTAATGATGCCAAACATGAATGGTGCACAATTAGTGCAACATATTCGCAAGGAAAATCCAAATCAAATTATTGTCGTGATAACTGCTTATAAAGAGTGTGAGGTATTGAAGGAAGCGCAAGAATATGGAATTGATTTCTTACTGTCAAAACCACTTTTCCTGAGTGAGTTTATAGAAATAATGAAAGAGATAGTTACAAAAATAGAGGCTTAGCTATTTGAAAAAGTAATCAAAAAGCGGGCACCATTATTATCATTTTTCACCGATAAATAGCCATTCATATCCTGTTCTATGATACTTTTACAAATGTAAAGACCTAACCCTGTTCCCTTATACTGATGCTTTGTAGTCACGTAAGGATCAAATATTTTCTCAATAATTTCATTGGGAATTCCTCCCGCATTATCGGCTATCTCTACAATAATTTCTAATGGAGTTTGCTGGAGTATTATCGTGATTCGCTTGGGAAAATTATCGTGATTATGCGAAAAAGCGTCTTTTGCATTATTTAAAATACTAAGTATCACCTCTCCAAACCCTTGCGCAGATCCTTTGGGTGAAATTAACGTCTCATTCATCTCAAAATCGATAGAAATTTTATTTTCAGCAAGAGATGAAGAAATCAAAGAGATGGTTTGATGAATGACATCAGCAAAATTAAAAGGTACTTCTTCACGATTAGTATTGACATACCGACTAAACTCATCGATTGTTTGGGAAAGATATAAAATATGTTTCATGGATTCCCCCACAGAGACCGACACGTTCTCTTTTGTCAACTCTTCCAATTCGGATGCTAATTCTAAATCTTGCATTGTAATAGCTACAGCATTTAGCGGTTGACGCCATTGATGTGCGATATGCTCCATCATCTCACCTAATGCAACGATTCGAGATTGTTTAAATAAAATAGCATCCTTTTCTCTATTTTTACGTGTTTCCTCTTCTACACGTTTTATAAGTTCACTATTAAAAGCTAGGAGTTCTTGATTTTGTTTATTCATCGTTCTTTGATTATCTTGAAGTTTTTCAGAAAGATGGTTAAGACTCTTACTAAGTGCATCAATCTCTGTAACGGATGAATCTATCGTGATTTTACTCCCAATCCGTTCATCCAAATCAGATGAAAAGTCAGTCAATTTTTTAACTTCATCCAAAGGGTTTCTAAGCACCTTGATAATAATAAATGACATTAAAACCATAAAACATAAAACGATAAAAGCAACAAACGCAAATTGATGAACCAATTGAGTATACAATCCATTTTTGGTAATCTCTATTTTAATCCACCATCGCGATTCCCCTTTGTAAAGAGGATTATAGATAATAATGGAGTGCGCATTTTCATTAATGAAAAGATATTTATATTTATTTAAAAACTGATAC
>CANMHZ010000201.1 GCA_947497635.1 Helicobacteraceae bacterium
GTATCAGAGTTGAGAATATCACGAATAGAGAGATTGACCGAGAACTCCTCACTACGTTCACGAAATGCAGTACAAGCATGTTGAATAACCGTACGGGTGATTTGTGGATAAAGGCGTGTTTTTTTGGCGATCTTTAGAAAATCAATAGGGGAGATAATCAACCCATTCGAATCAATCATCCGAACCAACGTTTCGTATTTCTCGGTTTTTCCACTCACAATAGAAATAATAGGCTGATAGTAGCAGATTATTCCCTCTGAGTTAAGTGCTTCCCTCACCATTTTTGTCATCGAAATATTAAATAGATATTGTTCTTCTGTTGCCTTGACTTCGGAGTAAAATTCAAAATGATTACCGTTTTCTTTTGCTTGATGGAGTGCAATATCAGCATGTGCCAATGAGACAACGAAAGAGTCGTCAATTCCAATGGTGACATCTAAGGTTACGTGTTCACTATTGGCATAAAAAGTTTTGTTAGAAAGACTGTGCATAAACTCATGACATACTCTTTCCATCTCATAACGACTGCGCGCTTCTTCGATCATGATTACAAACTCATCCCCACCCAGTCGATAGAGATTTCCTCTATGCAGTGTTTGAAGCCAAGCTCCCATTTGCTTCAGTAAATCATCTCCAATGGCAGTACCAAAAAAATCATTGATCTCTTGAAAATTATGCAAATTGAGAATAGCCAAACAGGAAAACTTTTTTTGTTGCAGTTGAGATTCGAGATGTATCCGATTGGGTAAACCCGTGAGAGAGTCTGTAATATTTTGCGAGAGTAACTGTTCGGTTTTCTCCTCTACTTTATATTTTAATTTTTCATTGAGGTTACGTAAAGTAGCTGTAGCTGCAAGCACTTCTTTACGAAGGAGATTTACGGTCTCCTTTTTGGAACTGCGATAAATTAAAAAAAATGGTATTAGCCCCACTAATAAAATAAATGAGACGAATAGTGATTTGAGTGCGACGGCATTGAAGTGATTTTGAATAGCGTCTGTATTGATGTCGACTCCGACAATATATCGTAGACCCGATGGTGTCGTATGTGGAACGAATACACTTCGAAATGTTCCCCAGTCATCCGCCACTTCATTGGTATCAAAAATGATTTGATTATTTTTGAGCGCTTTGATCATATTGGCGTTAGGAGGATAACTATCAAAATAATGGCTTATTTTGTTACCACTGGCTAGCTCATGATCCGTCGCACTGCTGGAGGTAAAGCGAAGCAACCCTTTTTTATCAAGAATTAACGAATAGACATATTCCACATTTTCATTTTTTGCTAGTAGAGAAAGCTTTTTAATGGTTTGCATATCTTCCATTTGGGAAGGGGGAGTTTTGAGTATGTGGGTATGAAAATCATCACCAATTACGTAATAGGCTATTTCGGCAGTTTGTAAAAGAGTCGTGTTGATAATATGGTTGGCGTGATCCTTCTCTTGTTTGAAGTGATAATATCCTACACCACACAATACAAGTATTAAAAAAAGAAGGGCTAAAAAATATTTTGTGCTAATATTCTTCATTTAATCAACCTTTGTAGTTAAAAAATATTCTATCATATTCTATATAAAAAGTTGTACTAAATAGTGTTTTTTTCACACTTTGAAGTTATGGTACAATCACGGCAATAAGTAGAGGCTAGGTATCATGAAAAAAATTTTAATTGTCAGCGATGGGGTTATTGGTCACCATTTTATTCAGCGTGTTATCGGAACACATACCACTGAAAATAGGTACTATATCATTCATCCTGAAACCGAAGAGAAATATAAGGGTTATAATCCTGATCGTTTTAGATTTTTTCATTTTGACCCTACCAGTTATTACAAAATTTCTGCTGTTTTCAAAACTGATTTTACCCAAGTGATGTTGGCAATCGAGAATAGGGTAGAGCTAGAACAAACAATTAAAAATATTCATATTCTTAAGCCTACAATCCGAATTATTGCTCTTGATTTATGGAATGCCAAAAGTCCCAATGATGGTATTGAATGGGTTAATATGCAAGAAGTTTTAGCCCTTAATCTTATGGATTCTCTTCCTAATATTCCTGTTCTTGCTCAAAATATCGGTTTGGGACAGGGGGAAATTATGGAAGTTATTGTCCCTTTTGGAAGTTCGTTTGTGTATCGTCACATTGGGGCGATTGAACAAAATAAATGGCAAATAGCGGCTATTTATCGAAATCGCCAATTGATTTTGCCCTCCGATCAGAAAATGATTCATCCCAATGATTTATTAGTATTGGTCGGAGAGCCTAATGTACTCAAATCTATTTATCGGGCTATTAAGCGTGAATTGGGGCAGTTTCCCGCACCGTTTGGGAGCAAACTTTATTTACTAATTGATATGGCATACGAAAAGCCTAAGATTATGTTTGAACTGATACGCCGGAGCTTATATATTCAGAATAAATTAGGGAAATCGTTATTGATTAAAGTTCTCAATCCCAGTAATATTGACAATATCCAAGAGATTAAAGGATATGCGAGAAAAGGGGTTGAGATCGAGATTGTTTATGATCAAAATGAAGATGACGATATGATATTAAACGATATTAAAAAACATCACATTGGTCTCTTTTTGGTCTCCCAAATGATGTTTTCACGAGTTTCGATTCGTAAAAAGCTCTATAAAGGGGGAGTTCCCGTATTGAAATTGGCGAATCGTTCTTTCTCAACATTAAAACAATCTGTTGTGATTTTGGGGGAAGATAGTCATGTGGAGCATATTTCAACCACTGTTTTTGATGTTGCCGCTCAGCTTGGATTTAATTTACAGCTAATCGACTATGCGACGGAAGAGCGAGGTAATATTATACAGGCGATTGAACATTTCAAGAATCTTTCTACTATTTTCTCTAAGTCGATCATTGTGGTTAAAACAGAAGAAAATCCTGTCCGTTTTTTACGTGAGAGTGAGAATTTTCTTCAATGTCTCCCTTTTACTGAAAAGATGTTTGAAAACCCGTTCAAGCGTTTTTTTGCGACTGATCCCGATATTTTATATACCAAATTGGACAGTTATCATCAGCTTTTTATTCCTACGCAAATTTAAGTTGTTATAATGCCGCTATTAGTATCTACAAATTTTTAAACTGGGGCTATTGAGTATGAAATTTATTGAAACACGCGGAAATGA
>CANMHZ010000202.1 GCA_947497635.1 Helicobacteraceae bacterium
ATTGAGCAAATTCTAGGGCATCGGCACTTTTGAGGGCTTCAAGTACCCGTTGCTCATCAATCTCATGTCCGTAAGCGACATTTGCCGCAAGTGAATCTTGGAAGATATACACTCGTTGGGAGACAACGGCGATATGATCGCGCAGTGAATTTTGCGTTAGTTCTTTAATCGGGAGATTATTAATCAGTATTTTTCCCTCAGAGGTATCATAAAAGCGGACGATGGCATTAATGAGACTACTTTTACCGCCACCGCTGTCTCCTACTAGAGCAATCGTTTGATGCTCTTTTATCTCCAGATCAATATCACGAAGCGCTACTTTGTCAGCATAGTTGAGAGAGACATTTTCAAAACGGATGGAGTGAATGGGTTCTTTTAGGGTAACTTCTCCATCATGAACACTGTTCTCCAAATCCAAAACGGCAAAAACACGTTCACTAGCAGCAAGGGCATCTTGCATTTTGGCATAGATGATTCCCACCCCTCGTGCAGGCTGAAAAGCAAGTCCTACGGCGGTGAAAAAGGAGAAAAACTCTCCAGGAGTCATTTGAGAAGCAATTACCTCTTTTCCCCCCATATAAATGACCAATGCCAAACCGATGGAGGCGATAATCTCCAAAAGGGGAGATACCAGTTCATTGGTATAAACGGCTTTCATATTGATTCTGAAAAAATGCCAATTCTCCTCTTCAAAACGTTCTAGCTCATAATTTTCGGTAGCATTGAGCTTGATAATTTCGGTATTGTTAAACACCTCCGTTAAACGGCTCATAATATCGGCATTTTTCTCTTGAGAGCTACGGGAGAGCTTTTTGAGTCGCCGTGTAATACGGATGAGAGGAAGAACCAAGAGAGGAAGGACGATAAAAGCATAAAAAGCAAGGAGAGGATTGAGATAGATGACGTATCCCACCAGTGCCGTAACGGTTAAGGTCTCACGGATAAATTCAGGGAGCATATTGGAGACGAAATATTGAACTCTTCCAATATCATTACTAATACGAGAAATCATTTCTCCGCTACTGTTGGAGTAGATGTAGCGCATATCCATAAAGAGGATTTTACGTAGTAGTACAGCACGTAGTTGCGAAATGATATGCAGACCGATGTAATAGGTGTTGACTGATTGGATATAACGCCCCGCTGATTTGACGATGTAAATAGCGATAAGTCCCAATGGTACCCAAAGAAGCATTGAGGAATCTTTTTCAATAAACATCGTATCAATCATCGGTTTCATAATATAGGCTGTCCCAGAGGTAGCAGAGACTGTGAGGAGTATTCCGATTAGAACCCAAAAATAGCGACGCTTGAACTCTTGGATATAGGGCCAATAACGTACAAAAGCGTTTTTCAATTTTTTATCTCCCAAAATGTTCCTGCAGAGGTATCCATAATGGCAACGCCCAATGCGGTAAGTTCATCACGAAGTTCATCCGAAGCGGCAAAATTTTTCTCTTTTTTTGCTTCGCTACGTTGGGTGATAAGGTCATCAATTTTTCTTTTAGTTGCTTCGTCCACCCCAAATTGAAAATAGTGATACGGATTTTTTGCACCGAATCCTAAAACGCTCTCTATCGTGGAGAGGGAGGAGATGAGCGTTTGGCGATAGGTTTTGTCTTTGGAATTTGCATCGAGGGCTTCATTGGCAGAGGCTATGAGTTCATCGATAAGAGCGTATGCTTTGGAAACATTGAGATCATCCCCAAGAACCTCAAGTAAGTTCTTGCTAAACTCTGTTTCGATGAGAGGGGCAGTGAGACCAAAAAGACGCTTTTTGAGACGATAGAGACGATCAAGACGTTTTTTTGAGGCGATAAGATCTTCTTCATTGAAGTTAAAATCTCCACGATAATGGGTACTAAGGAGATAAAAACGCAACACTTCCCCATCATAAGATTTGAGGGCATCTTTGAGAAAGAAGCTATTGCCCAAACTTTTTGACATTTTTTCACCGCCAACCGTTACAAATCCGTTGTGCATCCAATAGTTTGCCAGCTCATGATTCATCGAACAGCGCGTTTGCGCCGCTTCGTTTTCGTGGTGAGGGAAGAGCAGATCCGCCCCCCCTCCGTGAATATCAATAGCGTAGGGGGCTCCTTGTGTCGCCAAATGTTTCTCAATCATCGCCGAACACTCCAAATGCCATCCCGGACGACCACGTCCAAAGGGTGAGTCAAAGGCGACACCCTCATCATGTACCGCTTTCCAAAGGGCGAAATCGGCTTCATTACGTTTTTCAGACACCTTTTCAACACGGCTGATATTTTCCATACTTTGTCGATGGGAGAGGCTAAGATACCCTTTATCGCTTGCAGTATCGAAATAGATATCCCCATTGCTGATTGTATAAGCGTGCTTTTTTTCTAAAAGTTTTTGGATCATCTCTACCATTGCTTCAATTGATTCGGTTGCTTTGGGTTCGAGAGTAGGGCGACGAACAGCAAGTGCATCCATATCACGATGATACGAAGCGGTGTACTCTTGGGCAATTTGTTCGACGCTTTGACCGATAGCGAGTGCTTTGTTGATGATTTTATCGTCGATGTCGGTGATGTTGCGAGCAAAGGTGACTGCATATCCTTGTGCCTCTAATACTCGCGTGAGAAGATCAAAGACAAGGGCACTTTTGGCGTGTCCAAGGTGTGCATCATCGTATACAGTAGGACCGCAGACATAGAGAGATACTTTCCCCTCTATTAAGGGTTCAAATTTTCGTTTGGTTTTTTGAACGCTATCATAAATAAACATTTTAGTACCCTTTCTTATCGTATTAACTGTATCAAAACTATATTTAAACTGTAAAATAATATCCCAATTCCTATCGTTCCAATAACAAAATAGAAGCTAAATTTAGTTTTTAGAAGATTAAAAAAGATATTCCAACCCACTTCTTTAATGGTTAGAATCAATTGTACTGCACCACCAATACTTCCTGCTAATGCCAAACCAGCCGCCCCCAAAGGTTGCATAAGAATAAGGGAGAAAATAACATTGACAATAAGGGATACAGCCGCTATTTTGGCAGCCTTAATATGTTTGTGCATGGCGTAGAGATAAAGAGAAAAAAGTTTTGCCAGACCGAAAGGGATGAGCCCCACCATATACATTCTCAATACATCGGCTGTGTTGTGGGTATCGGTAAT
>CANMHZ010000203.1 GCA_947497635.1 Helicobacteraceae bacterium
GGAAGTTTTTTAAACTCTTCCCGCAATATAGTTATAATTTGTTTTAAAATTGTCATTACAGAACCCACTCTCATTAAATTACTAACAAAAGTAGCAACTCTCATTCCACTATGGAGTGCTTGGAACTATTTCAGTTAGAATTGCTGTGCCGCCATTAATCCACTTGCAAGCAATGTTACTAACATTATTTTTTTCATTTTCACTCACCTATAGTAGTCTAACTAACTATAGTTAGTTGATGTGAGACTATATTCCTATTAAACTTCACATAATATTAACCATAGGTAGTTTATGCACGAAGTTTCTCAATTGGATATAGATATGTTTTATCGCACGATTGGTAAAAATGTAATGCACTTGAGAAAAGAGAAGGGGATGACACAGCTTGATTTAGCGCTTGCTATTGGACTTAAATCAGTGGGGCTTATTTCGGTTGCTGAGATTTACCATAACAAAAAACATTTTAATCTGGAACATCTTTATAAAATTGCTATGGTATTTGAGGTAAAAATGGCTGATTTTTTTGGAGCGATTGATACTTCCACTCAAGAAAGTATGATGATGAATATTACGGATGCCGAATCTTAACATTAGAATTAAGCAACGCTCCGATCACAATCATACATGCCAAAACTCCCATCCACGTAATAAACGGGGCAGCTAAATAAGTGAGCCAAAGTAAAATCGCCCCCAATGGTGTAGGTACTCCCGTAAAATATTTAGCAACTTCTCCTGCATCGGCATTGATATTGAACTGTATCAGGCGACGTAGTCCACTGATGACGTAATAGATAGATCCAATGGCTACGGCGATAAGTGCTATCCCCTCCAATGACGAATAAACCGCTTGAAAAATCAAAAATGTCGGTACGAGAACGAACGATAGAAAATCGGCGAAGGAATCGAGCTGAACGCCGAATTCATTGGAGAGATGGTATTTGCGGGCGATTTTACCGTCCATAATATCGAAGGCTCCCCCCATCCATGCGAGGATGATGGCGTAGTCAAAATGGCTTTGGGTGATGAAATAGGTGGCGAGTAATCCGCACGTGATATTTGCCATAGTGACGAGATTGGCGAGGTTGAAGTGATTGGTTGAATTCCATAAGAACGGCATAAATTTCCTAATTGAGTGGTTTTTGAGTCCGCTATTATAGCAAACTCTCGCCTGCTTTTAAAAATGTTAAAATTATTTAAACGTACAATTTTGGGTAAGTATTTGAGAATGATTGTCAATTAATAAGGTATAATTTTCCCCTAAAGATATTTTGTCAATTATGGAAACAATAATGAATAAAAATTCAATGACACTTTTAAGCGCATGCAGTAAGGGCGGAAGCTGTATTGTTGTCAAAAATAATGCAGCGGGACCTCTCAAACAGCGTCTCATCGCATTTGGACTCCTCAAAGGCTCGGAAGTAAAAATGCTCGAATGCGCACCGGGGAAAAGCACTTTTGAGATCAAAGTGGGAAACGTAAGTTTGGCATTGCGCAAAGAAGAAGCCGAACTAATCGAGGTTTCTGATGTCCGATAATATCGCAGTGTGTCAAATCGACGGAAAGAATCTGAAAATCGCTCTTGTTGGTCAACCCAATGTCGGTAAAAGTATGCTTATCAATTCCGTCAGTAATGCGCGTCTTCATGTCGGCAATTTTACTGGGGTAACGGTTGAAAAAACGGAAGTTTTGTTTGAATATGACGGGTATCATTTTACCGTTGTTGATCTACCGGGAACCTACGCTTTTACCGATTACTCGATCGAAGAGAGGGTAACTCACGAGTTTTTAACGAACGAAAAATATGATCTGATTATCAACGTCCTTGACTCTACCAATATGATCAAAAATCTTCAACTCACAGCAGAACTGATGACGATGAGTAAAAAACTCGTTGTTGCACTCAATATGTCCGATGAGGCGGATAAAGAGGGAATAGAGATCAATGCCCTCTATTTGTCTCAACTGTTAGGTATACCGTGCGTACGTGTCTCAGCGGCGGCGAAAACAGGTTTGGATGAACTGATGAGCGCCGTCATAAAAGTGCATGAAGCAGCGTATCAGGAACAAAAATTAATCTTTAGTGAAGCAGTGGAAGAGGAGATAGGGCTAATCAAAAGTTATCTTGATCGGCACCGTTTTAAAGCAACTATTTCCAACCGTAATATCGCAATCAATTTGCTTCAACAAGAGAAAAAAACCTATCGACTTCTTCATGATGATCCGATATGGACAGAGCTTCAGCCTCTTTTGATCGAAGCAGATCATCACATTGCCCTTCATCATGACAGTGAGGATGTCAAAGAGATTTTTGCAGAAGAGTACTTTTCATTTAATCGGGGAATTATTGCCGAAGCAGTCAAAGTAAAATCCAAAGCACCCGAGCAAAAAACAACGACAGAAAAAATTGACAGTGTTCTTATTCACCCCATCTTTGGAATCCCTATCTTCCTCTTCTTTATGTGGTCACTTTTTCAGCTTACCTTTGAGATTGGTTCTATCCCTATGGAGTGGATCAACGCTTTTTTCGGCTGGTTTGGAGGTTTGATTGGTTCAACGATTGGCAATGATGAGATACGTTCGTTGGTGGTGGATGGGGTGATTGCAGGGGTGGGAGCCGTTGTCCTTTTCGTCCCTAATATTGTGATTCTTTTTGTGGGAATTGCACTCCTTGAATCGACTGGGTATATGTCGCGCGTTGCCTTTTTATTGGACGGTTTCTTTCACAAGTTTGGGCTTCATGGGCAGTCGTTCATCCCGCTTGTTACAGGGTTTGGGTGTTCCATTCCTGCCTATATGTCAGCGCGAATCTTGAAAAATGACCGTGATCGATTGCTTACCCTTTTTATTATTGGGTTTATGAGTTGCGGTGCACGTTTACCCGTTTATGTCCTCTTTACGGGAGCATTTTTCGGCTCAGAGATGGCAGGAAATGCCCTTTTTGGCATCTATATTTTGGGTGCAATGATCGGCTTAACGGCAGCAAAAGTATTAAAAATGACAGCATTCAAAGGTTCGGATGAGCCATTTGTTATGGAGATGCCCAAATACCGTCTCCCATCAGCAAAACTGATTTGGCATACGGTAGTGACCAAAACCATTATGTATCTTA
>CANMHZ010000204.1 GCA_947497635.1 Helicobacteraceae bacterium
CGATACCAACTACAATTGCGTATAGCTTTGGTTTGGAGTTTAACGAATATTCTGCAACTACTTCATGTACTATTTCGTCACTACGAACTTTATTAGTTTCATCATAAGCGTATGCTCTAATCTCGTTATAACCATTTTGCAATTTAATATTAAAGTTTTTAACTTTGAGACCATCTCTCTTGACTTTTAATGCCCTATCATCATTGGCTGCGATCTCGGCTCCATTAACAATCAATACGACTTCACCTATACCAAATCCCTGTGCCTGAACCTCTAGGGCAATATTTGCATTTTCACTGTCAAATGTTTCAGGAAGATTATAAAATGAGACTTTTGGGGCTAATATAGCGTCACCTTGACATTGTTTGGGTGGATTTTTTAAGGCATTTTTTATCATATTTGCCGCTTGATTTCTATGATATTTGTATGCCATATCCAATGCGTTCAAGGGTAGTTGTTTAAACTGAGCCGTTTGCTTTAAGTCCACACAATGCTCTATGAGATAACTTTGAATTGCGGTATCTTCAGATTTCCCATTCAGATTAGATGCCAAACTTCCAATTAAGGTTGTTGCATTGTTACTAGTAAGTGATTTTATATCACCTCCAAGCTCAATAAGATACTGGGTTAGTGCTAGATTTTCAGAAACGTGAATCAATGTATACCCGTTATATCCAGCCATTTTGTAATTTGCCCCTTTTGAAATCATCCATTTGACCATTTCCAAAGAAGCTTCGGGGCTATTCTTGGAATACCCTTGAGTTACAAATTGATAAAGAGGGAATGTTCCATTTTTATGTTGATAGTTGATGTCGGCTCCAGCATTGATCAAATGAGTCATCCAGCTAATATCACCAGCCTCGGCCGCATTCATCAAAATGGAATTACCATTACTTGTTATCGTATTTGCATCAGCAGAATAATCTGCTTTTAAAGGTGAAGGTGTTGGACTATTTTTACTGGTCGAACAACCACTTAACAACAATATTGCGGTAAAAAGTCCTAAATAATGTATTCTATATCTGTACATTTACTACTTATCCTTTTACATAAAATTAATTAATTTTATTCTACCCAATTCGTATAAAATCCACCCTATCACTTTGAGAAACTCAAATCCAAGAGAGTGTTTAGAGGTATTTAGATGAATTCATTTCATAATGATTTTAGCTTTAAAATAAGATTATACACATAATAGTTATTATAATAACTATTTAAGGAGTATCGTTTTAGAATTGCATAATTACTTCAAAGGAAATGTATGAGTTTTGAATCTGATAAGTCGATTGCTTTTATGATCGCTAAAACACGAAATATTCTTAAAAATGAATTGGAAAAGGAACTCAAGCCTTATTCTATATCGTATGCACAGCGTGTAATACTCATTCGTTTGTGTGAAAAAGATCGATTGACTCAAAAAGAGTTGGCACAAGATACCTATTTTGAGCAATCTAATCTAACCCTTATGCTGGATAAATTGGAACTAAAAGGGCTGGTAAAGCGTGAGCCAAAAGAAAACGATCGAAGAGCGTATCTCGTAACGATTACTACGAAAGGGAGAGAACTTCAAGATGAACTTATTTTATTGGGAGAGAAAGTCATTGAAAGAGCTTTTAAGGGTGTTAGCCCTGAGCAAAAAGAGGAGATGTCACATCTTCTTCAAACCATTTATGAAAATCTAAAAAACGGTTTATAATGAATACCAAAACGCTTTTCGCCACGTGTTTATCCTTTTTTTTACTTACAGGCTGTATTCCTAAAATTGATAAAGCTGAGGTACTTTCGAAAACAGTGGTAAATAGTGATATCGAAAAAAGCATCGACGTATATGACGACAATGCAACACAGCTTGTGAGCGACTGGTGGAAAGGATACGGCGATTCGCAACTTAATAGGATTATCTCCGAAGCGCTCACCAATGCACCCTCGCTTAAAAGTATAGAAGCCCGATATGCCCAAGCAAATACTATTATTGAATCCGTTCAATCACGTAATCTACCGCATATCTCTGCTAATGCCAGTGTAGTTCGGCAACGTTTCAGTGAAAATCATATTTTTCCTCCACCATTGGGAGGAGGGTCGTATACACAGTATCAGCCATCATTGATGCTAGATTACGATTTTGACTTTTGGAATGCACGTGAATCACGAATTTTGGCGGCTAAAAATAGTGCTTTGTCCCAAAAAGCAACCATAGAAGCCTCAAAAATAGCATTAAGCAGTGCCATTTGTGAAACATATCTTTCTTGGAATTTTGATGAGCAAAAACTTGCAGCGTTAAGCGTTTTGGAAAAAATGGCTACAGAAGAGCTTCGTATTGTTGAAAAGCAACATCGATTAGGATTAATTGATGGTATTGCGATTAATGATAAAAAGAGTTCCCTTTCGCATGTTACTCAGCAACTCACGCAACTAAAACGTGTAATTGAAGGAAAAAAAGAGAGCATCTGTGTTTTGGGAGGATTTCTCCCTTCGTATACGGCGACGATGAAATCCCCGCATATTGATGATGCGTTCAATGTCCCTTTGCCAAAAGAGATTATGCTCAATCTGGTTGGTCATCGTGCGGACGTTGCTATTGCAAAATACACAGCTTTGAGTAAAAGTAATATCATTGAAGAAACAAAAGCTCAATTTTATCCCAATATCAGTCTCTCGGGACTTATCGGTTTTACCTCGTTTAGCTGGACAAAACTCATCGATCACTCTTCCTATACCCCTTCCGTAGGAATCGCACTATCGCTTCCACTGTTGGACTGGGGGGAGCGAAAAGCAAATTTACAAAACAGTGTCAGTGATTATAATAGTTCTGTATACGATTATAATCAGGTGGTAATCAAGGCGGCGAATGAAGTCGTTGTTTTACTCAAGCAATCAAAGTTAATGGAGTTAGAAATACGACTTCATGAAGATGATATGAATGCGCGTCATACCAATGAGAACATTTTTAGAAAAAAACTAGCGCTTGGATTGAGTAATAAACTACCCTACCTTTTGGCACAAAAAATTGTCTTAGAAGGGAAGATAGAAACGTATTCATTATATGAAAGCAAATCCTTAATCCAAATTGATTTAATCAAAGCGTTAGGTGGTGGATACACG
>CANMHZ010000205.1 GCA_947497635.1 Helicobacteraceae bacterium
TGATCTCTCTTAGAAATAGCGAATATGAAACTCTTTTTACTGAAGAGTCCAAAATTCAAATCCTCCAAGCCTTTGATGAATTATACGATGGTATAAGCAAGCTTAATCCTACTTTTATGGATGACTATCTGATTCAAACAGCATACAAATATTATGAAGAGAGTTTAAGTGAATATACCCATCTGACACAATCTACTTCCGCAAAAGAGTTGCATAAACTACGTATCCGTTTTAAAATATCGCGCTATGCGTTTGATTTTTTACACGACAATGGTTTCAGCGATAGCTATGAAAAGATAAAAGAGTCCAAAGGGTTGCAAGATAAACTGGGAAGAATACATGATCTCCATAATCAGGTAAAATTACTGAAAACACTTCAAAAACAAAACCCTTTGAATGCGCTAAAAAAACTCCTTGTGGAGCGGAAGAAATTGCTTAAAGAAGCAAAGAGAGCTCCTTAATATTCGATAAAATCCATCGTATTGGGCCAATAACATGCGTGAAAAGGGTATATTTCTGAGCCTTTTTCTTTTTTTCTAAAAACTCTTTTACAAGGTTTACTATTCTTAATTTTATTCAAAACTTCACCGATTCTTACATCATACAATGAACTCCGTATTGGAGAAGCTCCTCCCCAAGCTACCACAATATAATCACTCTTACACAGAATATTTTCGAAAGCTGCATCATTACTATCCCCGATAATATTGATACCTAACGTATACGCATCCATTATCTCTTTTGGATACGTACCTCTAAGGGCGAATAAATTTAGGATTTCTACTTTACTTACATCACTAAAGGCATTATAAATAACCTTTTCAACATTTTGAACAGTTTTATCTGCTCGAAAAGCATCCGCAGAAGAAGGATTTTTCAATATAACCGCAATAGTCTTTGTTCTGGCTTGTTCGTCATAAAAAGGGATACTTAGCGTATATCTGTATTTCTCATCTTCAGAAAAAAAAGCATTAATACGTTTAACATCAACTTTTTCAAAATGAGATATTTGTCTTCCAATATGAAGTGGTTTGCTTGCTGTATTCATTATTTTGAAAGATCATTTTCAAAAATGACCATTTCATAGATACTACGAGTGGTGACGAGCGATTTTTCAGGAGGAACACCACTACTGCATCGCATTCGTGCAATCTCGGAGCGCAATTCTAACATCTCTTGTTCCATCGCTTCCATTTTTACTTTCAGACGCATCACAACATCCACCCCAGCAAGATTGACCCCCACTTCACGCGTGAGTCGTAAAATTGTTTTAATCTTTTCAATGTCACGTTGCGAATAAAGACGTATCCGACCATCTGAACGGGAAGGGGATACGAGGTTCTCCCGTTCATATTGACGTAGCGTCTGAGGATGAATATCCAAAATCTTCGCCACAATACTAATCATATAAACCGGTTCATCAAAATGGTGCATAGTCTACTCCTGTGGAAGGGATTTTTTCATCACCTCAACCAAATCAGCATCGATTTTATCGACGGCAGGCAAGACGATATTCGCTTTGAGATACAAATCTCCCCGAACATTATTTTGACGATTCATCACCCCCATCTCTTTGAGACGGAAACGTTGACCGTTTTTCGTATTTTCAGGGACTTTGAGAGTTACCTCTTTTTCTAAGGTTTGAACCGCCACTTTTCCACCAAACAACGCCGCATAAAGAGGGACATTAAAGGTTTTGACAAGCGTGTCCCCTTCTCTCTCATATTCTGCATTGGGAGCAATTTCGATACGGAGATATAAATCACCTACTTGCTGTCCATGACGTTTTCCTTTGCCACGAACCCGAAGTTTTTCACCGCTTTTGATCCCTGCTGGAATTTTTATATCGAAACTATCCCCTGAAAAGCTAATGGTGTGTTTACCACCCAAAACAGCCACGGCGAAAGGGACGGTAACATTGGCATCAATATCAAGATTCACACCGCCGCCTCCGCCGAAACCACCCCCAAATCCGCCGCCGCCGAAACCGCCTCCACCAAATCCACCGCCGCCTTGACCAAACATACTGCGTAAGATCTCATCAAGATCAACATTCCCCCCCTGCCCTTGAGCAAAATCGTGGAAGTTTTGACCGCCGAACATTGAATCTCCATATTGGTCATATTTTGCCCGCTTTTCTTTGTCACTGAGTACTTCGTAGGCAGCATTAATCTCTTTGAACTTCTCTTCAGCCGCGGGGTCTTTATTTACATCTGGATGGTATTGGCGTGCTAACTTACGGTAAGCTTTTTTGATTTCTGTTTCATTTGCAGTGGAAGCAACTTCTAGGGTTGTGTATAAACTTTTTGACATTTTCAAATCCTATTCAAATTCATTAATTTTCTTGTTTAAAAGTATAGCATAGAAGTTGAGTCAAAAGCAATCAAGGTTTAAAAGAGAAGTGCGCAAAATTGGGGAAATTAGATGTTAAAAGATTGCGCCATGAAGACGCAAGTGTTTTTAGTGCAAAAAGTGACGAACGCCTGTAAAGTACAACGACATCCCATGCTCATCTGCTGCTGCGATGACTTCTTCATCACGTACTGAACCACCCGGTTGGATAACAGTTTTGACACCTGCGCCTGCTGCCGCATCGATCGAATCGCGGAATGGGAAAAATGCTTCAGAAGCAAGAGCCGAACCGCTTACATCCAGACCCATCTCTTCCGCTTTACGCAATGCACAACGCGCTGCATCGACACGTGACGTCATCCCCATACCCACGGCAACCATCGCAGAGTCTTTTACGTATACAACACAATTTGATTTGGTTAATGAGGCTACTTTATACGCGATTTCAGCATCTTTGAGTTCACTCTCGCTTGCTGTGTGCTTTGTCACCAATTTGGCATTTTTAACCTCATCGTCACCCACACGATCCGCATCTTGGAATACAAATCCGCCATCTATGTGTTTAAAATCGACTGCATCACGGCTTAGAAGAATACGATCGCTGCCGTATTCAAATAGTTTAAGACGTTTTTTCGGCTCGAAAACTGCTTGTGCCTCTTCATCGATTTTACCTGCAATAATAACTTCAAGGAACATCTCATTCATTTTAAGGGCAAGCTCTTT
>CANMHZ010000206.1 GCA_947497635.1 Helicobacteraceae bacterium
TGGTCCCTACTTCCTCTTTCCCTGCTTCAAGTCGGATTTGTGGTATCTCAATTCCATGATCACATGAATTGCGAATAATGTGCACCAAAGGATCGCCAATCTCCTCGACAATTGATTTATCAAGCTCTGTATCTTCTCCTGTTATTTCCAACTCAATTTTTTTATTGAGTTCGCGTGAAAGGTCACGAATCATACGAGGGAATTTATTGAATACTTTACCAATAGGAAGCATCCGTGTTTTCATAACGGCAATTTGTAAATCAGTGGTAACAAGAGAAACGATAGAGACAACTTGATTGAGCTCTTCAAGAAACGCTTCCCCTTCGTATCGTTCTTCTACATCGTCATTGATTTTAATCAAGCGATTTTTGCCCAATACAAGTTCACCGATAAGATTCATTAAGTGATCGAGCCGCTTTACATCAACACGGATGGTTTGCTCTACCGTTGCACCACCTTTGGATTCTCCACTCTCTTCTTTTGGCTCACTTCGACGCGCAACAGGGGCTGCTGGAGCAGATGGAGCAGATGGAGCAACTGGTGTCACAGGGGCTACGGCGATAGGATTTGGAGTAGCAATAACTTCAATTTTAGGTTGTACGGGAGGAACAATAGCTGCTACAGATGGTTTGGTATCGTGATTTTTATTGGCGCGTTTTGCAGCATCTTGTGCTTGTTTTTCTGCCAGTAAACGCTCTATTTCCGCCTCAACTTCTTCATCACTCATACTGGCATAATCAGGCTCTTCTTCAACAGTTGTTTGCGCACTTGCACGTTTGGAAACTGCTTCCGCATTTTTTTCTGCTAATAGTCGCTCAATTTCAGCTTCTACTTCTGCTTCACTCATTTTGGAATAATCATCTTCATCAGGAATAGCTTCTGGAACTACTGCTACAATCGGCTCAGCTACAGCTACTGCAGGTGCACTCACCTCTCCACTAGCTACAGCATCCAAGCGTTCAACACATCCTGCAACTTCCAATCCATTATCCGAGCCACTATCTCGAATACGTATCAATAGAGCTTTCATAAGATCAATAGATTCGAGAATAACATCCATTACATTAGCATCAATAACCAATTCACCATGTCGTGCCATATTGAGTAGATTTTCCATATGATGGGTCAGATGAGTAAGTATATCAAAGTTCAAAAATGAACTTGCACCTTTAATGGTATGAGCAACACGAAAAATACGATTAAGTAAATCTAAATCATCCGGACGTGTTTCCAATTCAACTAAATCTTGATCAAGCTGCTCAATGAGCTCAAATGCTTCAATTAAAAAATCTTGTAATATCTCTTCAAATTCATCCATAACAGCCCCTTATTGAATATGCGCACGTACAACACGCGCCACTTCATCGTAAAATAAATTTGCATCAAACTTAACTAAATAAGCTTCACCACCTGCTTCTTTTCCACGCATTTCACTGAAATGATCGCTAATGGAAGAATTGAAAATAATTGGAACCATTTTAAAACGTGGATCCTCTTTTATCCGTGCTGCAAAATGAAATCCATCCATTCGTGGCATTTCAATGTCCGAAGCAATCAAACGTAATTTTTTAGAAATATTCTCCCCATGCGCTTCATACAACTCTTCCAAAAGTCGAAGCCCATGCTCACCATCGCTTGCCTCAATGACATGAAAGCCCATTTTTTCAAAGGCTTCTTTCAGAATACGCCGAGCAGTAGAACTATCATCAAGAAGCAATACCAATCCGTCAAAAAGACTCTCATGTTCATTCAATGTAGCACTAGCAGGCTGATAAAGCCCCAATTCTTGAACAACACTCTCCAAATCTAAAATCAATAATACATTATCGCCCTCGATTCGTGTTACCCCTGTTACTTTTGAACCGCCAGCAGCACCATCAATAAAAGATGCAGGCTCAATATCTTTCCAATTAATACGGCGTATTCGCTTGGCTTCATGCACCACAAATCCGATTTGTATATTGTTAAACTCAGTAATAATAACACGCGCGTTACGCTCCACACCCTCGGGAGCTTCTACTCCCATCCATTTGGCGAGATTAACCACAGGAATAACTACACCGCGCAAATCAAAAATACCTTCAATAAACGATGGTGTCCCTGGCAATTCCGTAAGTATTGGTAAACGGATGATTTCACGTACCTTGGCGACATTTACACCGTAAATACCCTCGTATACACCATCCCCTTCTCGTTTAAAAATCCGAAAATCGACCAACTCCATCTCGTTGCTACCGACTTTTAAAATATCGCCTTGTCCCTTCATTGGGGCTCCTTGTGAAAGATCACTTCTTCCAAAGCACTCTGATTTTCGAATGATTTTACACTATAATATCTTTCATTGCAAGCAAATGCACCTAAATTTTTATAAATCAATGACGGATAAGAAAAACTACAGTTTTGATGATAATGCCCCTCAATTATCATATCGCATTTTTTGATCGATTCTTCTCTTAAATGACGCTCGGCAATAGGTTCAAAATTGTCAATTTTTTGGCAATGATTTTTCCGTTGCATCTGTCTGCTCAGTGCATCAATAATAAATCCGCCAAATTTATCATTTATAAAGTTCAAACTACGAAGAAGAGTACGATTTCGGATCAACTTCGTATAAATTCTGTATCCCAACGGGACTCCTATATCTCCATGCAACAAAGCAATACTCGAACCATTATGATTTAAAATCAAAGGTTGATGAGCACGATCAATCACTCGAATATGCGGGAAAAGTGCTGAGAGTTGGAAATCATGATTCCCTTCAAGATAAATAATAGAGATTTTCAAAGAGAGTTTATTGAGAAGATCAATGGCACTACGATTAAGTAATAAGGTTTGCGTAACAGGACCAAAGAGAAGGTCAAAATTATCGCCCATCAAAATCAGTTGAGGAGTTTTAATCTCCCCACGCTCAAGCGCACTTAAGAAATCAATAAAGGGAGTTCTCCACGGAGCGCAATGGGAATCAGCAACCAGTATTGCCCCTTCATAAAGGGTATCAGGGGACGTATGCAATTTTTGGTATCCCCATTTCTTCGTGTAGCCCCATCATAATATTGGCATTTACT
>CANMHZ010000207.1 GCA_947497635.1 Helicobacteraceae bacterium
CAAGTAGTGAGGCGTAATACCCTTTTTTATAAAAAGGTTGCGCTATAAATGTTTTCCCAAAAGAGGTTTTAATCTTCAAGCTCTCCATCTGTTCATCTTGAGCTTTGAAAACAACGATTGCTGATCCCCCTTTTTGGATTTTATAGGAGCTGGCAATGATAGAGAGGAGTGGCGCACGTTGATCAATAACCAATGTCACCTCTTCTTTATGAGTATTACCCATAAACATTCCCCAAAGACTGTTATCCGTTGCTTCGATTTTTAACACAACCGATTGAGCTTCTGCGTTACGCACCCCTTTTGGAGGGAGAATTTTAAAACTTCTTTTGGTCACTTTCGATGGTGTTGCATCATCCACAACAGCCCATTCATCATGAGGTCCCACAATCGTTGCCGTAAATGATTTTAACCCACTGGCATCTTCAACATTAACGTTAATCGGCTCTCTAAAATTCCAATACGCTGTCTTACTAAGGGTAACTTTTGGATCGACCCGTTCAAATTTTGAAGAAAATCCCATAAAGCCAATGGCTCCAACTACTACCGCACTTACTATCAATCCCATCATTCCTGAACCATTACGACCTCTACTCACACTAATACCTCCCGAATCTTGTCCATTAAATTTTCTATTATTTGCGAACTCGTGCACCCATCAATTCGAGCACCTGCACGAGTACGATGTCCGCCACCTTCAAATTGTTGAAGAATCTCTGCCGCATTGAGTACACCGCTACTTCGTAAAGAGACTTTAACCCCGCCATTCTTCAACTGCGCGACTAAGAGAGCAACTTCTACCGTTTTAAGGGATAACGCCTCGTCTACCACTGCTTTAGAATCCCGTAGACGTGCCCCTGTTGATTCCAGAAGAGCTTGATCTACTTCAAAAAGGGCTACACGAGCATCACAAAGCAGCTTCATCCTCCGAGACATTTCACCCTTGAGTCGAAACGATGCCAAAGAGTGACTGTTAAACAAAGCATTCACACACTGCGTATGATCTGCACCCAACTGTACCAATGAATGTGCCATCATAAATGTTGAAGGGGTACATTGTGGATCACTAAAACATCCCGTATCATCCATTAAGCCTGCATAAAGCGCATTTGCCATTTTACCATTGATTTTGATTGTCTCAGCAACAAACCATTCATAAAGAACTTGACTTGTACTCATTGCATTGGGATTGATACAATTATACGTTCCATAGTTCTCATTGCTTATATGATGATCGAAATTGATCAATGCACCTTTGTAATCAATCCCAAGCCGACCATAACTACCACAATCGAAACTAATCGCCAAATCCACAGATTCAGGAAATTTAGCCGTTATTTTATCAAACCATGGAAGGAAAGAGAGATTTTGATCAAGCGTAGGAGTAGCACAAAAGAGAGTCACTTTTGGATGGAAGCGTAAGAGATAAGAGTAAAATGCGCATGCGCTCCCAAGAGAATCGGCATCGGGGTGCTCGTGGGCTATGAGAACGATATGTTTGGCTGAAATAATAAGCTCTTGCAATGGGTTCCTCTGCGCAAAAAATATCCGCAATTATACCCATTTTAGACAAGAAGCTAAATTATTTCATAGACTAAAACGGTATTACGCCCTTTCTCTTTTGCTTGATACATTGCATTATCAGCCTGGCTAAATATTTCATCTTCGGTTGCGTCATTGCCTAAAAATAATGTCAATCCAATACTTGCCGTACAATGATGTTCCACAATGGTATCAGAAGAGATTTTCAATAAATAAGGATGCGAGAGTAAATGACGAATTTTTTCAGCAACTGCAATTGCCTGCCCTTTCGAAGCTTCTTTATCACTGCCTAATTCACTCAGCAAAACGATAAATTCATCCCCCCCAAAACGGGCAACGGTATCCATCTCTCGAACACAGGTCTTAAGACGATGCGCCACTTCAATAAGTAATAAATCCCCTATAGTATGTCCATACGTATCGTTAAGTGGTTTAAAATTATCTAAGTCCATAAACAATACAGCTCCATAGCATCCACTACGTTTACTTATCACTTGTGCTTGAGAAAGACGATCGGCAAGCAAACGACGATTCGGAAGATTAGTTAAAGCATCGTAAAAAGCAAGAGCTTGAAGTTTCCCCTCGGATTTCATTAGCTCTTCCGTACGTTCTTGTATTTTTGCTTCTAATAGCGTCTCATGTTCTTTAATCTCTTTGACTAAATCGTTAAATTGCTTTGAAAGCTCCGCGATTTCACCATTACCTACTACTGGGAAATCATTTTCATTGTCCCATTTTCGGACACGATCTATATTTTCCATAAGCTTTTCTATCGGCGAAACGATACTTTGTCTGAGTCGAAATCCTAAAACACCAATAGATATAAAGAAGAGAAGGCTCATAACACTAAAAATAGTTTTATTATTAACAAGGCTCAATTCGTCGCTATGGAATAAAGTAACGCTAAACCACTCTATCTCACTCGTATATCCAATACCTAGTAAACATTTTTCACCTTTAATATTAACCCAAAGCGTTTTAGTAAGATTGGGATCCTGAGAGTTTTCCAGTTCACGCATCATCTTTTTGATGCGCTCTATATCTACGGGATCTGAAATAACGGCTTCAATAGTCTTATGGGTACCGTCTTTTTTGGTGAAACTAGTATAATCAATCATTCCCGTATCTTTTGCTAACTGAATGGATAAATCTTTTTTTATAAAATAGTTTTCACTTCCCCCTTGTTCAAAACCGATTGAATTTTTTAAAAACCGATCAAAATCAAATCCTGTACCAATAACGCCAATAATTTTCCCTTTATCTCGGATGGCATAATCAAGCCATACCTTGGTAACTCCTAAAAACCGATCTTTATCAATGTTGATTTGAAGCGGTTCTCCCATGGCAATGGTGCCAAAAAACCACTTATCACGTGGCTCATTTGGAGAAACTTTATAAAGGGGATTTTTTTGTCCGTATGTATTATTAGCATCGTTAAAATAATAATTTTTTGATTTCAAAAAAGCGGAAAAATACGTTTGATCTTGGAACTGTGTCCGATAGCGTTCGAG
>CANMHZ010000208.1 GCA_947497635.1 Helicobacteraceae bacterium
GTCTGAGGATGCGGCGATTATCGATAATGGACGCTTGGCTTTTACCACTGACAGTTTTACCGTTAGCCCCATATTCTTTGATGGTGGCGATATCGGAAAACTCAGCATCTGCGGAACGTGCAACGATTTGGCAATGATGGGGGCGAAACCCACGTATATGACGTGTGCGGTGATTGTCGAAGAGGGCTTTTCGATAGAAGAGTTGGAAACGATTGTAGCTTCGATGAAAAAAGAGTTGGAGATCAATGGAGCCAATATCGTCTGTGGTGATACCAAAGTGGTTCCCAAAGGTGCTGTGGATAAAATCTTTATCAATACGACGGGAGTGGGTGTCGTTCAAAAAAGCGGGATCTCATCGAACTGTGTGAGTACGGCGGATACGATCATTGTTTCAAACGAAATCGGCAAGCACGGTGCCACGATTTTCGCCAACCGCGAGGGGATGGAGTTCAGCAGTGATTTGAAAAGCGACTGTACTTCCTTGTGGCCTTTGGTCGAAAAGCTGTTGGCTGAGGGGATTGAGATCACGGCGATGCGCGATGCAACGCGAGGAGGTGTCGCAGCAGTGCTGAACGAATGGGCGAAACAATCCAACGTATGTATCGAAGTTCAAGAAGAAGCGCTTCCAGTGAGTGATACGGTACGAGGGATTTGCGAGATTTTGGGTTTTGAAGCGTATAACCTTGCCAACGAGGGGACATTCATTCTGGCAGTTAAAAGCGCAGATGCCAATCGTGCTGTGGAGATTTTAAAAACATTTGAAGCAGGTGAGAGAGCGTCCGTGATTGCCAATGTCACCCATCAATATGACGGTCGTGTTATTCTCCTAAGCGCATGGGGATCAAAACGGTTTATGGATTTGCCGACGGGTGAATTATTGCCGAGGATTTGTTAAATGCACGAATATTCAATAGTACAAGCATTGTTAACACAGTGTGAAGAGTTGGCGCGTGAGAATGAAGCCGAATTGATAACGAAAGTAGTCGTTAAAATCGGTAAAATGTCCGGTGTTGAACCCCATCTTCTTGAAATCGCGTTCAATACTTTTAAAGAAAAAACAGTATGTGACGGGGCAGAATTTGTTCTCAATGTACAGCCTCTGGTGATTGAATGCAAAGAGTGCGGAGTCATCACAGTTTTGGAAAAGATTTTTTATAAATGTCCTGCTTGCGACAGTCTGGATGTCAAAGTGACGGATGGTGAAGATATGTATTTAATGACATTAGAGATGGAGTAGAAGATGCAAGAATATTGGGAATTGTATATGAAGACAATCGATGGCAATATCGCCTCGGTTTTAGTGAATGCAGGGATTTCAGCGGATTTACCAAGTGAGGATAAATTTTATGTGGGGTTTATCAAACTCTCCATGAAATCGCCAAATGATCGAGGGCTGATATCCCAAGAGGAAGAGGCACAGCTTTCGTTTATCGAAGATAAAATCGAGATGGAGTCATTACGTTACCGAATCGGGAACTATGTCGGAAAGGTTGTCTCCAACCGTGAAATGACCTTTATCTACTACCTCAAGCACGAATTTGAATGGGCTGATGTTGTTCAAGCGGCTATGGGGACGTTTCCTGATTATGAATATTCGTATGGATCCAAAATAGACGGTGATTGGGAAGTGTATAACAAGCTCCTTTTCCCAACTGCGATTGAATGGCAAATTATTCATAATCATAAAGTATGTGACCACTTAAAAACACAAGGTGATTCACTACTTCTTCCAAGAGCGATTGAGCACAAAGCCTATTTTGAAACACAACAGCAGCGAAGTACTTTTTTGGAACGTATTGAGTCCGAAGCATTTAAAGTTAAAGAGCTGATGGATGCGAATGAAAATACACCAATGGTCGGAGTAAGTTTTTACCGTCAGGATAAACCATTTTATTACGATATAGATGCCTTAACGTTGCATCTGATTGATATTTCCTATCAATGTAATGGTCAATATGACGGTTGGGAAACAAGTGTTGTAAAAAGTAATAGTTCAATCAAAATGTATTCCGTTTAATAAAGTTTATTGTTTAAACTATTTAGATACAATGTTCATTAAAATAACTGATAATAGCGAATCTCTTAACAAAAATATGGCTGAGATGATGGATTTAACGCAATATGTTGGAAGCGTAGATAGTAAGATGGAAGAGTTACTTCATACGATGGATCAGCTAAGCTAAATTTTATACGTAGCAAGGTTATATGTTGGTGTAGCCACGAATGTAGGGAATAATAGTTTAAATTGCGACAATGTCACACTATTGTCACAAGGATTAGATATGATTCTACATATTTAACAAAGTGCGTAGAAATTAGCTAGTTTATTGAACGACTAGTCTATTGTCAAGCCAAATCTAATGTTGTTAAAAAAGGACTATTATGACTCTATTTGACAGAATCGAAAAGAAGATTTTTTTTCGTATCGTGCGTGTTTTAACATTTATTATCGCCTTCATCGCCCTTATAGCTACTGTTACTGGTGTCTATACATTAGTCGATTCAACCTTTGAAGCAAAAGCAAAGAAAGTTTTAATTTCAAAAGATGAAGTCAATCAAGTCATTCAATCATCTACCTCTGCAACCACGGATGCTGTCTCACCCGCTGGAACTGAAGTAGCTTCTGTTACTGCACCTACTACACCCGTATTGACACCTGAAGAGCAAGCACGTACTGATTTAGCTACGAATATTGCCAAGAAGTTTTTGAAGGCATTTGGGACATTAGAATCAAGCCCTGATTATAAAAATGAAATAACGAGAACAACAGATGCCGTATTGGGAGATTTTGGACCGTATGATCAAGATACTGCTATAAGTGTATTGACACAAATTGATGAATTGTCAAATGGCTTTGCAAAAACTACATTTGAGAAGGAATACGACGCAGCACGATTGCTATTTTTAAAGAAGTACGAACACGAGCAAGAACTTGTTAACCAAAAAAATCTAGCAAATCAAATGAATAAAATGCAGGGATCAATGGTCTTTGCTGGTGGCATAGTAATATTTGCACTCTTTGTAATGATACTGGTACTTAT
>CANMHZ010000209.1 GCA_947497635.1 Helicobacteraceae bacterium
CTTCGTGCCCCTTATAATAGTACCGTGGAAGGGTGTCGTATTCGACATGGCGTTTCTTTGGGTTTGCAAGATCCTCTTGCTGAAAGCTTGAATGAGAAAGCGGTTCTTTCGTTTCGTTCATCTCGTGGTGATGATATTTATGTGGAACATACAAGTGCACAAAGTTGTTTTTCTATCGCTCTTGGAGTAGAGGATGGGCAAAAAATGAAAGAGGGTTATCGCTATGGCTTTTTGGCAAAAGGGAGAACGATTTTTTATCTTCCTAGTAGCGCAGAGTTAACGATTCACCCTGGCGCTGATGTACGTGCTGGAGAAAGTGTTATTGGTCGATTTGAAGGATAATCTCTTTTCCTTTTTTTACAAGGGGTGATAGAGTTGCGGCTCGGTCGCAAGTTTATCCGTATCAATTTTGAAACCAAAGTTGAGTGATTTAAACCCCGTATTTCCCATTTTAGTAAATTGATTAGAAGCTGCTAAGTTGTTCTGAACTTGCATATAAAGAAGTCCTAGCGCATAACGACTTTCTAGGTAGCTAGGGTTAGTCATTTTGGAGAGTTCGAGTAATGCTATTGCATTTTGGTAGTGCCCAGCACCTATAGACGCAGATGCTGCCATAAAAAGGGTTCGCTCGTCTTTGAGATTGTAAGTGTCAACTACTTGATTATAAAGAGCGTAAGACTCTTCGAAATCTTGATTGTAAAAATGAGCCAGTGCAAGTGCCGCTGTAATGTAGGTTCGATTCTCTGTTGTTGTTTGCAATTTATCTTCTAGCTGCTGAATGAGTGGTGTAAGTCCTCCTGTAAGCGCTGCCATCATCACTCCTCGTTCACGAGA
The DNA here is from genome assembly GCA_947497635.1 of Helicobacteraceae bacterium. GTDB lineage: Bacteria > Campylobacterota > Campylobacteria > Campylobacterales > Sulfurimonadaceae > Sulfuricurvum. Next base: position 835 of record CANMHZ010000209.1, read on the forward strand.
AATTTGTGGTCCAAAATAAAAATCTTCATACCCTATCTTTTTATCCTTGAGATAATTAATGGAAGCACGGGCATATGCTTTTGGCATTAGCGTGTTGTAATGAGTATCAATATAGAGGAGATGTGGTAGAAGGTTATTCGGCTGTATTTCAACGAGTTTTTCAGATGCTTTTTGTGCATCAGTACTCATATTTAGCTCTTGTGCAATTATTATTTTCATTATCACATAAAGAGGTCGTTCTTTATAATGGTTCTCCAACCAACGACTTGAAGAGAGGTAATTGTTTTCACTCATGGTGAGAAGAGTACGGTAGAGATCGAACTCTTCAGTTTGGGCTTCTTGGGTCAGGTTCTCTTTTATGATTGAGATTAGCTTTGGATTAGGTTTTGAAATTAGCTCAGAGGTCATTATTGCAAAAATACCTGAAAGGTAATTGTTGGCATCTGAGTGATAAGAGCTTAAGAAATGGTCATATGCCTTGGGATAATTTCCTAATTGCGCATAGGTAAGGGCGAGATTATATTGAAGAATGGAGTGTTTTGGGTGAGCTAATACAAGTTTCTGAAGGTGTACATTTGCATCTTTAAGACGGAGATGTAAGGCTTGTTGAATCGCAACAGAGAGACCGTAATCGATATTTGATTCGTGGACTCCTTGTTTAAAATTTGTTTTTGCTGAGGCAATATCATCAATATAAACGTCAGTATTCCCTTTACGAATATAACCAATGGTTTGATCGGCATTGAATATTTTATAAGGGGCAAAAGCAAAAATTTTTGGATAGACCTGTGTGTGCATCTTGGCATCTGAAGAGCGATACACTTTTTGTACGGTATCAGGCTCAAAGAGGGTGGATCTGAGATAAACTTTGATAGGGTAGGGGGTATAGACATCATTAGGATACGTTTCAGTCACTTTTTTTAGTAACAATCCAGCATCTTGATTTTGTCCTATCATAAGATCAACATACGCCAATGAGAGAGATTCTTGAATAGGTTTTTTATTTTGAAGCATGGCATTGTTAAAATATTTACTTGCTTTATTGAAATCACCCTTATTCGCATACAATAATCCAAGTGAAAACGAGTCATCATCTTGCTGTTGATTTTCAAGCGACTTGATCGCTGCATCATAATTGCCATACAGAGTATTGACAGCACTTTTTATTTTATCTTGGCTTCTTTGATACTCATGCGTCGTTGGATGATTGAGGGCACTAAGCGCTTCGAAGTAGTTTCCCTTATAATAATTGATTAAGGCATAATAATAAGAGTACATAGGAGAGGTGCTCTCCGCACTTAAATATGTCTGGGCGAGATTAATATAATGTTCAAAGTCTTGTTGCTGATTTAGATTTAAACAGCACACAGCAGCATTGATAGCGCTTACGCATCGATTGTCATTCATGGTAATAGCGTGTTTGAAGTTTTCTAATGCGTCAGCGTATTCTTTTTCTTTCAGTCGTGCAACACCTAGATTATATTCTGAAATAGATTCTGAATAGAGGGCTATTTTTTCAAATAGTTTTAATGCTTCTATTTGATTCCCATTAGTATACATATAGTTGGCACGTTCAATCATACTCTCTAATTGGCTCGGCTTTATTTTTGGTTCTTGGAGATTTTTGGAAGGAATTAGTGCCTCTTCTTGCTGGGGAATCTCTACATTTTTTAAGTGTGCAAGGTAAGCGTACGTACCTCCACCTGCTGCTAGTAAGAGGGTTGCCACCCCTGCTGCAATCAGTATTATTTTCTTTTTATTCGGTGATGGCGTAATCTCAGCTGCATCTTCATCTTTAGCTTCGACACCTGCGGCATCGGACTCTTCAATAATGACTACTTCTTCGTACTCTTCAGCCATGGCGCTACTTTAATTTCTATAAATATTTTTGTAATACATCAGGAAGGGTAATCGTTCCGTCTTCGTTTTGGAAATTTTCCATCAATGCAACCATTGTTCGCCCAACTGCCAAGCTTGAACCATTGAGCGTATGGACAAATTTATTTTTACCCTCTTCTTTGTAACGAATCTTCGCACGGCGGGCTTGGAAGTCACGGGTGCTTGAAACGGAGCTAATCTCACGATAGGTGTTTTGTCCTGGAAGCCATACTTCCAAATCAACTGTTTTAGCAGCTCCAAATCCTAAATCGCCAGTACAGAGGGTGACCAGACGATGTGGTAATCCAAGTGCTGTGAGTAAATCCG
>CANMHZ010000210.1 GCA_947497635.1 Helicobacteraceae bacterium
CATCGTAATAATTATGAATTTAATATTTATCATGTCCTTATTGGGGCAAAAAAATTGCGTGAAATTATTTTGAAGACGGCACTTCCGAAATTATTTATAGCCCCTTCTAATATCGGTTTGGTCGGGATTGAAAAAGAGTATTACGATGCGGAGAATTCCAAAGGGCGTGAGCTGATTTTAAAACGGGCAATTGCACAGGTAAAGGAGGATTATGATTATATTATTATTGATTCTCCTCCAGCGCTAGGGCCAATGACTATTAATGCTCTTTCAGCGTCTAACTCAGTGATTATCCCTATTCAGTGTGAATTTTTTGCACTAGAGGGGTTGGCACAATTGCTTAACACCGTTAAATTAGTACGCAAGACTATTAATCCAAAATTGACAATCAGAGGTTTTTTACCGACGATGTACAGTTCTCAAAATAATTTATCTCGTCAGGTATTCGCTGATTTACGTCAACATTTTCAAGAAAAACTGTTTAAATCAGGTGAAGATGAATTTATAGTCATTCCTCGCAATGTCAAACTTGCAGAGTCTCCTAGTTTTGGAAAGCCTGCTATTTTATACGATGTTAAATCAAGTGGTTCGATGGCATACCAAGATTTAGCGCACGCTATTATCGCATAAGGGGTTTCTATGGCAAAAGCATCTGCATTGGGGCGTGGATTAGGGGCGTTACTGAGTGAAATCGAAGAGGCGTATGATAATGAACTTCCCAAAAAAAATGGGGTAGAAGAAATTTTCATTTCTGAGGTTCGTCCCAACCCCTTTCAACCTCGAAAACATTTTGATCCTGAATCATTAGCAGAGTTAAGTGAATCGATCAAACGTCACGGACTTTTACAGCCGATTGTCGTCAAAGAAGATATTGATGGCTATGTTCTTATCGCGGGTGAACGACGATTACGTGCAAGTAAATTGGCTAAATTGGAAACAATAAAAGCTATCGTAGTGAGTGTGAGTAATGAGCAGATGCGTGAGCATGCGTTGATAGAAAATATACAGCGTGATGAGCTTAATGCGATTGATTTGGCACATGCGTATCAGGAATTGATTAATATTCATGAGTTGACGCACGATCAGCTTTCTCAAACTGTGTATAAAAGTCGTGCGCAGATTACGAATACCCTTCGTTTGTTACAGTTGAACGAAAAAGGGCAAAAAGCTCTTGTTGAAGGAAAAATTAGTGCGGGACATGCCAAAGTTATTATTGCTTTGGAAGCTCAAGAACAATCCTTAATCATAGATTCCATTATAGGGCAGAAGTTAAGTGTTCGAGATGTCGAACAAATGGTTAAGAAAATCAAAAACAATAATGAAATACACGCAGTGCAAATTGAAAAATCGCCAGAGTTTGATTTTAAGGAACTACATACTCTTTTAGACGAGATGGGTTTAAAATCATCCAGTAGAGGATCAAAATTTACCATCGATTTTGACACTAATGGGCAAATAGCCACATTTTTAACCACTCTTTCTTCATAAAATAGCTCATTTAACAGTCCCTTCAATTTAAGAGTTGTATAATCACGTAACTTTTAGGAGGTGGTATGTTAGATATAAGTCCGATGCTGTTAGTCAGCACACTGATTGTCTTCCTGGTACTTATTGCCGCTCTGAATAGTTTGCTTTACAAACCTCTTTTCAGTTATATGGAAAAGCGGGATGCAGATATTAAAAAAGATCTTGATGAAGTTGGGAACAACGACGCCGAGATTGCTGCATTTCACGCAACTGCTGAAAAGATCGTCAGTGATGGTAAGCTTCAGGCGAATGCAATGAGAGAAAAAGTTGTCGCTGAGGCCAAAAGTGCGGCTGTAAGCAAGCTTGATGCCAAGCGTGCTGAACTGGCGCGAGAATATGCCCAGTTCGAAGAGGCAATGTTGGAAGAACGTTCTCGTTTAAATGGTGTTCTTCGTTTAGAGGTTCCTAGTTTTCAAGCTGCTGTTACAGCAAAACTTAATCAGATTTAAGGAGAGTATATGGGTAAAATAGTAATAACCGTATTAATGCTCGGTGTATATCTCTTTGGTTCTGACGCAACACACGAAGCTTCAACAGATATAGTACAACGAACCGTCAACTTTCTGATATTCGCAGGTATTCTTTACTATCTTTTGGCAGAACCACTCAAAAATTATTTTGGTGGACGAACAGCAGGGATTGCAGGAGAGCTTGAAAAAGTTCAAGAGCGTCTTCGTGAGTCAAAACGTCTTAAAGAAGCTGCAGAGCACAAAATTGATGAAGCTAACCGTTTTGTTAGTGATCTTATTGAGAGTACAAAGAAAGAGTGCAAAATTTTAAATGATAAAATTAGTGCTCAGTGTGATCAAGATGGTGATGTAATGCAAAAGCAAAACAATGGCTTGATTGAACTTGAAAAACGTCAAATGATTCGTAATGTCGTTAGCGATGTTATGAATGAAGTTATGGCAGCGAGTGATTCCGCCATGGGCACTAATGCTATGGTTGATATTATGAAAAAGAAGGTGGCGTAAATGAAGCACGAGATGATTGCAAAACGTTACGTTCAATCGCTTGTTGATCTTTTAGATACGCCTTCATTGGATAATGCATCTGAACTTTTTAATCTTATCTCAAGCGCTTTTGATGATGCGAAATTTCTTCAAATTATGAACAGTAATGATATTGCTGTTGATCTAAAAACAACGTTGATCCTTGAAATGGTCAAAAGCGTTAAAAGTCAAGAAATTAATAACTTTATTAAGCTTTTAGGGGAAAATGGACGTTTGTCTTTGCTTCCTGCCATTGCTAAAGAGTTAATGAGAGAAATTGCTTCTATTAAACGTGTTTACAATGGTCGTATATATGCAGTTTCAGCAATGGATCAAGCTTCCATTGACACAATTGCAACTGATTTAGGTAAAAAAATGGGTGCAACTATCTCATTACAATATCTAAAATCAGATACAGATGGTGTACGAGTAGAAGTAGATGGTCTCAATATTGAGATAGATTTTTCAAAAAGTCGCCTTAATGCTCAAATAGTCGAGCACAT
>CANMHZ010000211.1 GCA_947497635.1 Helicobacteraceae bacterium
AGAGCGCTGTATCGCAATCAATAACACCATTACAATTGTAATTAAGAAAACAATTGTAATTCCTTTAGTAATCACTAAATTCAAAAACTCCTGCTCAATGTCATCGATATAAACACCTGTACCAATAATCCAGCCCCAAGTAGGAAATGCACGGATATAGGTCAATTTTGGTAAAGGTGTCTGCGTATCTGGCTTCGGCCACATATAGGAAACATACCCCTCATTATTGTCTTTAGCTACCTTGGCAAACTCCACAAAAAGGGCTTTTCCCTTTGGATCTTTGATATTGGAGAGATCAGTATTATCTAATGCTGGTTTGATGGGATGCATTACCCCTTGAACCTGATCGTTCAAAATAAAAAAATACTCTTTTTTATTATAACGAAGATGTTTAATATGTTCTTTGACGGTATCCTGAGCTTTTTCAAGAGTCATACGTCCTGCATTTACTTCATCACCATAATACGAAAGAAGAGAACTTACTGTATCTATTTGGGTAGTAAGCATTGTCTTTTTGGCTTCCAATAGTTCGCTTTTCGTTGAGATTAATGACTCAACAGTAACCCCTATGAAAGCTAGAGAAACTAAAATCAAAACCAATATAAATTTTATTTTTATTGTAATATTATCCATTAAAACAACCTTTTCTCGTATAAATTTCGTACTTAATTATATACCCAATAAACTTTAAATGGCGGGTTTAAAAAAGGATTCTAAAGAAAGGTGTCGTTAAACGCAGAAATACCATCACCCCAAATTCAACGAGAAAATCGGTAACAACATCGCCGTAACCATAACCCCGATAATCCCTCCAATAATGAGCATCAATGAGGGTTCAAGAACGGCAAGGAAAAGGGTGATTTTATCTTTGTTTGTCTCAATATAAAGGGCGGAAAGGTGATCCAACATCGAGGCTACTTCACTCGTCTCTTCTCCGATAGCAATTGCTTCGATAAACGAATCGTCGATTTGATACCCTTGCGTTTGGGTCAACGCTTTGGATAACGACGATCCCTCGACGACTTTGGTAGAAGCGTTCTCAAAAAGCTCTTTGATTACTTCTGAGGAGAGGGTGATGCAGGAGAGTTTGATTGTATTGACCATCGGGATTCCTGAGCGCATCAACAGCGACGCAATCGTACAAAAGCGAGCCAGATCCCCCGTTTCGACCATTTTCCCAACGATGGGGAGTTTGAGAATGAAAGCGTGAATGTTTTTTTTGAACGAAGTGCTTGTTGCCATCTTGAATGAGAAAGCTCCAACGGCTATCAAGAGTGCCAATGCCATAATGAGCCAATAGGTAGCAAAAAAATGGGCGAGGGTGATGATAAATTGGGTGAGGGGTGGGAGCGCTTGCCCTGTCGTCTCAAAAATAGCGGTGATTTTGGGGACAACGACGGTGAGCATAAATGAGATCATAAGCAACGAGACGACGATGATAAACGAGGGGTAGACCAACGCTTGGGAGAGCTGTTTTTTGATCCTCTCTTGGAGAATCAAATAGCTGGAGAGTTCATTGAGCACTTCGGCAAGTATCCCACGATCTTCAGAAATTTTGAGTGTCCCGATATAGAAAACGGGGAGGGTGAAATGATCTTGGGACTCTAACGCTTGGGCAAAACTTTTCCCCTCATGTATGTGAGATATAAGAGTTTCAAAGAAACGTTCCATCCGGGGGTTATTACGATTTTGATGCTTGAGGAGGGTGAGGGAGCGCACCAACGGAATCCCCGCATTGAGATAGACAGCAAGATCACGACTCATAGTGGAAAGCACCTGAGAGGGAAGCGTTTTGTGCCCAAATGCGGCGATGACCCCTAAAAAACTTTCTTCACTCGGGGAGACACTAGAGAATAAAATCCCTTGTCCTTTGAGCTTCTTTTTTGCTTCCTCGATATTGGAGGCCTCAATGGTTGCTTTTAGGGGGGAGCCGCTGCTGTCTAACCCTTTGTAGAGAAATTCCATAGGTTCATCCTTCCTAAAAACATAGTATGTCCCTAGGATTATAGCTAAAGCACGGTAAGAGTCTGTTTGTCAGACAGTTATGCTTCCAACCAAATTTTTCCTGTTGCATAATTATGCACCAACGCCTGAATGATGTTTTGATACCCAATCCGTTTATTACTTAGACCTCTGAGGTATGTTTGAAAATTTCAATCAAAATTTTCACTCTAATCAAGCGTACGTCGCAATTGCGCTATAATAATATAATTCAAAAATTGGGGACAAATCATGGCAAAATCCAAAAATGCAACAACAGTTTCTATGATTTCAGGACGAACAAAGAGTGATATTGAAATTATCAAAGAGAGCATTATCGATATAATGTCAGACAAAGAATCGCTCAAAAAAACACTTATAGCAAGTGGTGTTTATGATAAGAACCTGAAGCTCACAGCATCTTATCGATAAACAAAACTGTGGAACCTACTTTCCCCCTATACGAAAAACTAACCCCTTATATTATAGGATTTCACGGTTGCGATCAAAGTGTCGCAGACATGCTCTTAAACTCCGATCAACCGACCTTCAAAAAAAGCACTAATGACTATGATTGGCTTGGTAGTGGTATGTACTTTTGGGAAAATGATCCCAATCGTGCATGGAAATATATTCATGAAGCACAAAAAAGAGAACCAAAGCGGATTAAAAATCCAACGGTGATAGGTGCTGTTCTTGATCTTGGGCATTGCCTCAATCTGGTAGAGAACCGATATATCACGCTACTAAAAAACATTTATGAAGCGTTCAAAGTTGCTACTGAAATAAACAATGCTCAAATGCCTGAAAACAAAGGTGCATATTCTGAAGATCACGATAAACTCAAAAGACATTTGGATTGTGCCGTTATTGAATTTTTACATGCTCACTTAAAGACCAAAGGAACAGGTCAAGATTTTGATTCTGTACGTGGTATGTTTATTGAAGGGGGTGCCGTGTATGAAGGGGCTGGATTTCATGAAAAAACTCATGTCCAAATCGCCATTAGAAATCCAAATATGATCAAGGGATATTT
>CANMHZ010000212.1 GCA_947497635.1 Helicobacteraceae bacterium
CGATATCAAAATTCACCTCAAACCTTTTGATCTGCAAGAGACAAAAGAGTATCTGCTGAAAGAAAAAAATTTCACCATTGATGATAAAACGATTGCTGAGACTTATATGGTTTTTGGTGGGGTCGCAAAATATCTTTCACTTCTTGATAGCACAAAAACGATTGCCCAAAATATCGATGAACTTATTTTTAATATTGACGGTCATCTAAACAAAGAATACACCGAAGTGCTCAAATCTCTCTTTGATACTAAAGCTCTTTATTACTCACAAATTATCGAAACTCTTAGCCAAAAACAAAGTGGACTTACTCAAACAGAGATAGCAAAAGCATTAGATGAAAAAAGTGGCTCAAAAATAAAAGATGCCATAGAAGAACTAAGTGAAGCCGGTTTTTTGCAAGGACTTAGTAAATTAAACTCTAAAATAAATGCTAAATATATCATCAGCGATCCGTTTATCCTTTTTTATAACAAATGGGCGAAAAAATTTAGCAAAAACGAGCTTATTTCACTCCAAAAACCTTATTTTAGCACGGTGATGAACTCTCAACCTTATGCTATATGGGCTGGATTTGCTTTTGAAAATCTCTGCCTTATTAACATAGATTTGTATCTCAAAGCCAGAATGACAAAAGGTCTTGCTAAAAGCTATGGGTATTGGAACCATGTGGGGAATGATGATGAAAAAGGGGCTCAAATAGACTTCATAGTCGAATATGAAAATAGTGTCTATGATGTGGTGGAGTGCAAATTTTATAATAGTGAATTTACCATATCAAAAGAGGTCAAAGAAAATATCTTGCATAAAATAGAGATGTTTAAAAAATATGCCATTAAAGGCAAATACGACATCAAACTTGTGATGCTAACATCGTATGGGTGCGAAAAAAATACCCATTTTAATGCCCTTAATATCACTCAAGACATACCACTTCGGGGATTATTATGAATCGGGTGAATTTTAATCCTTAATAACATAATTGTATCAAAATAGGGGATATTTTTTTGTCCAAATAAATCACTATACTCTCCTAATAGTTGAACACTGTTAAATGTTGATTTAACAAATTCTGAGATAAAGTGTCGTCTCTTGGCAATAAAAGCCACAAAGGAAGATCGTTGATGTTAAAGTGGATTTGGTTATTAGTCGTACCTATAATGCTTTTTGGATTTGATCTTCAAAAGATGATCGATAAAAACGCCACAGAGACGCAATCGTATAAAGAGTTTGTCAAAAAACACGGTGTGGCACAGTACCATGATTGTAAAAACGGTATTTTGTTTTCAATTTCACATAATCCGTATGAGAATGCCCCCAAAGAGAAGATGGTGAGAAATATTATGTTGAATCCGATTAAGTGTGCGTCGAAATGAATAAGAGTATGAACGAGATAGAGGCTGAACTTATAGCAATATTCGACTGAATAGTTTAGGTTTATCTCAATCAAAGCTATAACCCACTATCATCTTCTAACAAATTAAAATAAATGATAATTTTTGAAAAAAGCAATATATCTACCTACTGGACAAAACACCCTCGTCGTATCTGAATTTGACGGCTATTGTGAAATTTTTCTCGATGGTGAATACAAGAGTGTTTCCAAATTCGATATCGCAGATGTTACTGCATCGATAACATCCGTTTCGCTCCCAACTTTTGAAGAACATATCTTTGCTGATTATCTACGCAAACCGATTTCTGATTTACTCTATTCGTTCAACTCAAATCGTCTCAATCCCGAACCACACCAATACAAACCTCTCATCAAATTTTTGAACTCTGAAAACAACCGTATCCTCATTGCTGACGAGGTTGGACTAGGTAAAACCATTGAAGCGGGGATGATTTTTAAAGAGATAGACAGTCGAGAAGAGCTGAGAATTTCTCTTATTGTCGTTCCTTCTTCACTGACCTATAAATGGAAAGAGGAATTTTCCATCCGTTTCAATGAGCACTTTAACATTTATAAAACCAATCAATTTATTCACTTGATCGATGAATTTGATGGGTTTCATCAGGGAAGATCGTTTAACGAAAAGATCATTATCTCGTATCACACGCTACGAGATGAGAGAGTGATGAAAAAACTCCGCAATAGTTTTTTCGAAGTCGATTTTCTCATCATGGACGAAGCGCACACGATGAGAAATGCTGGAACATCAACCTTTGAAAGTGGAGAAATTATCACAGCCCTAGCCGATCACATACTATTTTTGAGTGCGACTCCTGTTCAAAATAGCCTAAGCGATATTTTCAACATCCTCTCACTTCTTGATAACGAGTATTTCAAAGACTATGACTATTTTGCTCGAATGATTGCCCCCAATGGAGTGATCCATAAGACGATAGCGATGTTACGAAATCACCACACCCTCCCAGAGATCAAAAGCTATGTAGCCGAATCGGGAATATCAGAAGGTGAGTTAGGTGAAGTTTTCCACTCCTTGATGAGTCTCTCAACCATTGAGAGCGAACAGCGGATTGGTTTCATTAATCGTCTGATGCAATGTGATCATTTGAGCTTTATTATCAACCGTACCAAGAAAAAAGATGTTGGACGCTCTATCCCCCGAAATGCCACCTCGGTTATCGTCACGATCACAGACGAAGAACAAGCTTATTACGATAGCGTTATCGAGTTTGTCAAATTTCTCAATCCCACCACTCCACAAGGATTTATCACGATTATGCCTGAACGAATGGCAGGTTCGTCGATGATTGCGTCATTGGAGAGTTTTATCGCGATGCGTAAAAGTGGAAAGCTCTTTATCAAAGACATCGAAGATTTGGAAGAGTATTACGACGATATTGATATCCGTGCTGAAGCGATGAAATATCTCGATACCGTTATCGCATACGGTCACGCTATCGGGAATGATGATTCGAAATTTTTGCGATTTGATGAGATAGTTCGCGATCTTCATAAACAGAACATTCGCCAGATGATTGTCTTTTCATTCTTCAAAAAAACACTCAATTATCTCGAAACTAAACTGACAGGATTAGGGTAC
>CANMHZ010000213.1 GCA_947497635.1 Helicobacteraceae bacterium
CAACCGCTTTTTTCATACCCTCTCCTCGAAACCTGATGAGTAATTTGCCTCATCTGAGGTATAGACATTTGTTTTAGGGATGATTTTTTCATTTGCATCATAAATACGGATAGAACGAAGGGTAATACCGGCCTCAACCAATAGCTCTCGAAGTTTTCCTAAATGGGCTTGGATGAGTGATTTAAGATCTTTTTTTTGCGTTTGTATGTGCATCTCTAGTTGATTCTCATCGTATAAACCCATCATAAGGCTCATCTCTCCATACTCTTTGAGGGTCAAATTTATTTCGCAGTACGATTTATTATCTTTTGCTTTTTTGATTGAAAGTGATCCTTGTTTGAGTTGATCCCATTCAAACGGCAGATAAAGAGAAGTAGAGTTGGTGAGATGGGAAAGTAGCTGTTGGTAGTCGATTTGGGTGGTGAGCTGATCGATTTGCTCTTGAATCTTCGGGGAATCTTTAACCTCTTCACTTAGTGATAGAAGCTGTGCTTTAAGATCGTGATGTAAACTTTCGTCAAAATCAGCTTTTTCGAGAAGAGCTGCAATCTTAGACTCCATAAAAACACCCGAATTATTGATTTTTTCTTTGAGGGTAGGGGTATCAACCGTGGTAATAGGCTGTAAAAATTGTTCAATTTTTTCAATCTTTGGTGTGAGCGCTGGATCGGACTTAAGTGTCGTTAGCAACGATTTTAAATCCTGAGTAAAATTGCCAATATTTTTGAAAACAGCACTGTTTTTGAGAAGATCAAGGAGCAGGGTATCGGATTTAGTATGGTCTATTTTTGCATGAAACAAAGAAGCGAGAACCGACTTGATATCTTTCCCCTCTTTGAGCTGTGACAATTGTTCGGGTGATGCTTGCTTAAGTGCATCGGAGAGAGCTTTATTCGTATTGGGAAGAAGAATGGAAAGTTTTGCATTGTGTGCATTTGTGGATAAGGTTATCAATGATGCTCTGATGGTGGAGGATTATTTTTCTGCCCCTCTCGTATCCCTTCGGAGATTTTTTCCAATGTATGCTTGGCATGCTCTTCCGTATTAACAGAATGATCTTGAAGGGGGAGTACAAAAGCAAGTAAAATAAATATCAGACTAAAAATCAATCCTGCAAGACCTGCTAGAATCAGTTTGAGTTTGTTATCATCCATATCCATCTCCCCTCTCAAATCACTCTTCTGTTGTTATATAAACCCAAAACTCTTTATGCGATTTACCCTGATCAAGGAAATAAAATTGCAAGATGGCAACACGGTATAAAGTAATAATCATCTTAGCAAAGGGGATAGCAAGGGAGAGTGAGAGCCACCATGATTGCTCTTTCTCACCTTTGGAGAGTAACATCTCCTCCATCCCGATATTATTGGTCAAATAAACTCCAAATGCCATCGAAAAAACAAAGTTCAAGATGACACCAAAGACAGCATACGAAAAAAATTCAGGTGAAGAAAAATCGATCATGCTAACAATTATTCTTTATAATTTTTTATAGCGTCTTCAAGGATCTTCGTCGCGTGAGCTTTATCTTCAAACCCTTTTACTTTTACCCATTTATTAGGCTCCAACATTTTATACGTTTCAAAGAAATTTTTGATTTTTGCCAAAGTATGTTTTGGAATATCACCAAGATCTTTGATTTCATCAAATGAAGGGTCAATTTTTGAAGTAGGAACGGCAAGAAGTTTCTCATCAATACCACTTTCGTCTTCCATAATCAAAACACCGACTAAACGACAGTTGGTAACACACCCCTCAACCATAGGATATTCAGTAAGAATCAAGATGTCAGCTGGATCGCCGTCTTGAGAAAGTGTTTTATTAACAAAGCCATAGTTCGCTGGATAATACATAGCTGAGTGCATAACACGGTCAAGTACCAAAGCACCGCTTTCTTTTTCAACTTCATATTTAATATTCGATCCACATGCAATTTCGATAATTGCTTTTACTTTATCTGGGTTTTCGCCATATCCGATTTTACTAAGATCCATTGTATACACCTCTTTATCATTGTTTATTGCCTCGGATTGTAACAAAATAATCTTTGAGCTATATTGAAATGGCTCAGTAAAAGTATTTTAATGAAATTTATACTAAAATCACACCAACGTGTTACGTCAATAAAAACGCGTGCAACTAAATGAAGAGGTTAATAACGTGGAATTACTGAATAAACCTGATGGCGCAAAAGTAGCGGCAATTGCAGCGGCACTTCATCATCACTCTTTGGAGTCTGGTGATGTACGAGCAAGAGTAGCGGCCATCGCAGTTGCTCTTCACCATCATGAATTAGAAAATTCAGTACAAAACTATGGTTTGGCTGGACTCGCTTCACTTGTGGCAGCGATTCATCACCATAATAGAAAAAAATAGGGATTACGATTATGGCAAAAAAATACATCGACATAATGGATACAACATTCCGTGACGGATTCCAGTCTGTTTTTGGCGGACGGGTCTTGATGAATGATTTTTTCCCAGCAGTCGAAGCGGCAGCGCATGCGGGGATTACCCACTTTGAGTTTGGAGGGGGGGCACGTTTTCAAAGTCTTTTTTTCTATCTCAATGAAAATGCGTTTGATATGATGGATAAATTTCGTTCTATCGTAGGACCAAATGCCAATCTCCAGACACTCTCTCGCGGAGTTAACACGGTAATGCTAGATACAGGCAGTCGTGAGATGGTTGATTTGCATGCCAAAATGTTTAAAAAACATGGAACTACAACTATTCGAAATTTTGACGCACTCAATGATGTTGAAAATCTGAAATATTCGGGTGAGCGTATTGCCTATCATGGACTCAATCATGAAGTCGTTGTTACAATGATGGAATTGCCTCCAGGGTGTGTGGGGGCGCATGATGTCTATTTCTATGAAAAAACATTGCGTGAAATTTTAGATTCGGGTATTCCGTACAGTTCGATTTGTTTCAAAGATGCAAGTGGAACGTCAAGTCCGCAAAAAGTTTATGAGACGATTCAAATGGCGCGTCGCCTTGTTCCTGA
>CANMHZ010000214.1 GCA_947497635.1 Helicobacteraceae bacterium
CCCGTAGGATTGGCGTTGTTTTACGGCGGTATGACGAGAGCAAAAAATGTTCTTAATACGTATGCAATGGTTTTTGGTGCGTTTACGGTTGGATTTATCGTATGGATTATCGCAGGATACTCATTGGCATTTGGAACAATGGAAGGTCCTTTGAATCAAGTCATTGGCGGGTTTGGCAATGTGATGCTCAATGGTATTGCATGGACAGATTTAACCAATGTAGATTTAGGGCAACTTTATCCTAAATATGTTTTTGTTGTGTTCCAAGGGACATTTGCCGCAATTACCGTTGCGATTGCAAGCGGTTCCGTTATTGAGCGTATGAAGTTCTCTACGTGGATGGTATTTGTAGCAATTTGGGTTGTAGCGGTTTATGCTCCGATTACACACATGGTATGGGGTGGTGGTTACCTTTTCAACGAAGGTGCTCTTGATTTTGCAGGTGGTACAGTTGTTCACATGAACGGTGGTTTGGCTGGTTTGGTATTAGCCCTTTTAATTGGAAAACGTACTGGATATCCAAAAACAGCGATGAAACCTGCAAGTGTTATTTTGACAGCGCTTGGTGCAGGATTGTTATGGTTCGGTTGGTATGGTTTTAATGGTGGTTCAGCATTTGGTGCAAATGCTATTGCTGGTGTTGCGTATTTGACAACAACAATTGCTGCATCGGTTGCAACTGTTACATGGATTGCATTAGAATATATGGTCTTTAAGAAAGCAACACTACTAGGTGCAGCTACGGGTGCTATTGCAGGGCTTGTTGCTATTACTCCTGCAGCAGGGTTTGTTTTGGTTCCTGGAGCCTTTATTATCGGGATTACAGGTGCAATCGTTGCATTCTTCGGTGTGATGGTACTGAAGAAAAAATTGGGTTATGATGATTCTTTGGATGCGTTTGGTGTTCACTTCCTTGCGGGTGTTTGGGGCGCAATTGCAACGGGTATCTTCGCTGTCAATGACAAAGCATTATTATGGGATGGTCCTTTGAAAGCATCAGGAGATCGTATGGGTCAAATCATAGTTCAGCTTGAATCAGTTGCAATTGTTGGTGCATTTACCTTGATTGGAACGGTTGTAGTGTATTATATCGCTATGGCAATTACCGGTGGATCACGTGTTACCGAAGAAGAAGAGAGTATGGGTCTTGACGAATCAGTACACGGTGAACGTGGATTTAACTTATAATAAAGGACAAAAAATGAAAAAAATCGAAGCGGTTATTAAACCATTTAAACTAGAAGATGTAAAAGACGCTCTTGCAGAGATCGGTATTACCGGTATGACAGTAAGTGAAGTAAAAGGGTACGGTCGTCAAAAAGGGCACAGCGAATTGTATCGTGGTGCGGAATATGTTGTTGATTTTCTTCCGAAGATCAAAATGGAGATGGTAGTCGATGGTTCTATGGTAGATCAAGTAGTTAATACCATCGTTGAAGCAGCGCGTACAGGTAAAATCGGAGATGGTAAAATTTTCGTTAGTGACATCAATCAAATCATCCGTATCCGTACAGGTGAGACCGATAGTGAAGCTATTTAAGCCTTATTGATTAAATTTTAATCAGTTTCTCTCCTCCAATCTTTAAGATTGGAACTATAATGTACACCTTTGATTTTAAATAAAGGTGTTACATGGATACAGCCTACGTTATTGATACCCTCTTTACCCTTTTCTCTATTACGCTCATCATTCTAATGGTTCCTGGTTTCGCGATGCTTGAAGCAGGTTTGGTTCGGACGAAAAACGTTTCCAGTGTCTTGACTGTCAACGTGATGATTTATGCTGTGGCTTCTATGGCATTTATTTTGGTCGGATACGCATTAGCTTTTGGCGAATTGCAAAGTGCGACGATGAGTAAATGGGCATTTTTTATGTTTCAAATGGCTTTTGTTGGAAAAGCGATTAATATTATGAGTGGTGGAGTCGGAGAGCGGGCGAAACTCTTTCCTTTGACACTTTTTACGATTATTATGGGGGCATTTATCTATCCCACGGCAGTGAATATCAGTTGGGGAAGCGATTGGGTCAAAGATACACTATTGGATCTCAACATGGTCGATTTAGCTGGATCTACTGTAATTCACTCGACTGGGGGATGGGCATTACTTGCAGCGATCTTAGTTATAGGAGCGCGAAAAGGGCGTTATGTAGGAAAGAGTATGCGTGTTATTCCTGCTTCCAATATTCCTCTTGTAGTGCTAGGGGCGATGTTGCTATGGATTGGTTGGTTCGGATTTAATGGCGGTTCCGTTGGGGGTATTTCGACCAAAGAACTAGCTGATAGTGTTGCCTTGACTATTTTTAATACCAATGTAGCAGGTCTCGCGGGGGCAATTATCGCAGGGATTATTATCTATGCACGATATAAACTTTTTGATATTACGATGATTCTCAATGGTGCTCTTGGAGGATTGGTTGCCATTACTGCAGGCGCTCATTTATTTACCCTTTATGATGCATTAATCGTGGGGAGTATCGGGGGAGCTTTAGTTATTTTTGCGGTTCCACTTTTCGATAAAGTTCGTCTTGATGATCCTGTTGGAGCATTATCAGTTCACCTTGTCAATGGTATTTGGGGGACGCTTGCGGTAGGAATTTTTGCAAGTGATGCAGCAAAAAATATTACGTTCCTTAATCAGCTCAAAGGGGTCGTTGAGATTGGCGTATTTGTTTTTACGGTCTCATACACGGTTATTTATATAATTAATAAAGTGTTTCCTTTCCGTGCTACCGATGAAGAGCAAATGCAAGGATTGGATGTGAGTGAATGTGGATTGGAAGCGTATCCAGAATTTAAACGGGCGATATAATCAACGAGCGTAGAGAATTTCTCTACGCATTGGCTTTTTTATTCTCCCAAAGAGAGTGTAAAAAGGCAATAGTAATCAATCCGATGCCAATTGTCCCCGTCACCATTTCACTAACATGCATTGTGATTTTCATCAACATGATGATGGCTAAGATACCGATTGCGTAGTGAGCACCGTGTTCGAGATAACGAAATTCG